>CALHCC010000039.1 GCA_937930675.1 uncultured Flavobacteriaceae bacterium | reverse complement strand
ACGTAATTTGGCTGAATATATTGATTCTTTAAACTTAGTAAATGGTACCGAGCACGGACAACAACAATGGATTCCTTACTTTGATATGTTTGAAGGGATGACCTACTTAAATTCTAATTTATGGCAGTTTTCTCAGAGAGCTCCTTTGTTCAATTTAGTATACCATGATGCAGTTGCTGTTTTTGGAAAAATTCAAGATCCAGACAATCAAATTTCTATTAATGGAGATTTTAGAGTAAAGTCTTTAAGAAATATGTTGTACGGAGTTGGAACTACTATTTTCTTTTCTCCTTACGAGTTTGAGGGAATGAAAGAAATGATTAAAATGGCTAATGAGGTGGTAAGTCCTGTAAACAGAGAAACGTTCTTTGCGGAATTAACGAATCATGAGTATTTAAGTGATGACTTTAAATTACAAAAATCTAAATTTGCATCGGGAACTGAGGTAATTGTAAACTTAGGACCTGTTGCTCAAAAAACAAAAGGTGGTTTAGAAATTCCTGCTTTTGGTTGGCACGTTACTTTGGCGAATGGAAAGTTACACAAGGGTAGCTTTAAAGTTTCTTTAAAATAAGAGAAATTAAAAACACGATTCTCGATAGAAGTTCTTACAGAATTCTACTCGAACAGATATGTTTTTTAAGCTGAACTTAGTGTTCAACTCATATTAAAAAAGCCTTACTATTAATTTAGTAAGGCTTTTTTGCGTTAGTGATTGAACGGTGTGTTTGAGTTCTTTTGTTTTGCTAAACGGTGTGTGAGAGGGCAAAACAAAAAACGAGTAGTGAAAGCACGACCCTAAACGGAGTTTAGGGAAACGCCCAAGAAATGTGTTTATGCAAAGTGTTTTAATTTTTTTTCGATGGATTGAATGATATTACCTGCAATGTCTTTACCGGTTGCGTTTTCAATACCTTCTAATCCTGGAGAGGAATTTACTTCTAGTAAAAGAGGTCCTTTGTTAGAGCGAATTAAATCGACCCCAGCGACCGGTAGGTTTAGTATTTTGGCAGATTTTAGGGCTAGTTTTTTTTCTTCGGAGTTAATTTTTACAATGGATGCGGTTCCTCCTTGGTGTATGTTGGCTCTAAATTCTCCTTTGGCAGCACTTCTTTCTATAGAGGCTACTACTTTGCCGTCTACTACAAAACAACGTAAGTCTTTACCGTTGGCTTCTTTAATAAATTCTTGTACCAGAATATTGGCATTTAAACTTTTAAAGGCATTGATTACAGACTCGGCTGCTTTGTTGGTTTCTGCCAATACGACTCCTTTTCCTTGGGTGCTTTCTAATAATTTAATAATTAATGGGGCTCCGCCAACCATGTGAATTAAATCTTTAGTGTCTAACGGAGATTTGGCAAATCCTGTGGTGGGAATGTGTATGTTGTTTTTAGAGAATAGTTGTGATGAGTAGAGTTTGTCTCTAGAGGAACTGATGGATTCTGCGTTATTTAGGCAGTAAACTCCTAAGGATTCAAACATTCTTAACAATGCACAGCCATAAAAGGTCATACTGGTTTTAATGCGTGGAATTACGGCATCAAAATCGTTAATTACGTTTCCTCCTCGGTATCTAATTTCGGGAGTTTCGGTATCCAACTTCATGTAACATTGTTGTACGTTTAAAAACACCATTTCGTGCCCTCGGGCTTTACCAGCTTCCATTAATCGTTTGTTGGAGTACAATTCTGGGTTGCTTGCTAATACAGCTATTTTTAATCCGGATTTTTGTTTTACAAAGGTTTGGTATTTTTCTTCGATTACGTAATCTGGAATATCTCCTTGTAAAAATTCTTCGGTAGGGTTTACTACAATTTTATGTTCCATGGCTTGCCTACCTAACAGCATTTTAAATTCCATGGTGTCTCTATTGGTTAGCGTAAGCTCTATTTCCCAAGTTTCGTTTCCTAGGGTTACGGGGGATTTGATGACATATCTTTTTTCGGGAACTCCAGACGAACTTTTTACAATTCTAGTACCTGTTACCTTTGCTTCACATTCTATAGAAATGCTTCTGTTTTCTGTTAAGGGTTGTATGTTAAAACGTACCCAAACTTCTTTATTTTTTTTAAAGGTTGTAATGTCTGTAGCTTGTATAGACGATGTTTTTGCACCAGAATCTACCCTTGCTTTGATAGCAGGGATGTTTAATTGGGTAAAGTGACACCATTCTTGGTTACCGACCATGGTGAGTTTGCTCATGATGTGTTAAATTTTTTATCGAAATAATAGGAATTAAACGATAGTGATGTTATGTAATTATTAATTTTAAAGATATTGTATTTTCTTGATTTTATTACTTTTTTTATTGTAATGAATTCTTATATTTGCAGAAGAAAATTAAGAACATGAACACAGTACAATTACATCATCATCATATTCAGCACTACGCTTAAGCGAGTTGGAATGATTATGTTGTAATGTAAACATATTTTTCAGACCCGTTTGAGCTATCTCGAACGGGTTTTTACTTTAAAAATTGAATATAAACTATAGACTAATGAGCACATTAAAAATTGCCATTCAAAAATCTGGAAGATTAAACGAAGATTCTTTACAATTACTTAAAGAGTGTGGTATTTCCATAGATCATCGTAATGCACAGTTGAAAGCTACTGCAAGAAATTTTCCGTTGGAAGTTTTTTATTTAAGAAATGGAGATATTCCTCAGTATTTAGAAGATGGAGTGGTAGACATTGCTATTTTGGGAGAAAATACGTTGATTGAAAAAGGGGAGAATTTGCCTATAGTTGAGCGTTTAGGGTTTTCTAAATGTAAGGTGTCTTTGGCGGTGCCTAAAGAGGTTGAGTATACTGGACTTTCTTATTTTGAAGGAAAGCGTATTGCTACTACCTATACCAACACATTAGATAAGTTTTTAACAGAAAAAGGAATTAAGGCGAGTTATCATAAAATTGCAGGATCTGTAGAGATTGCACCCAATATTGGTTTGGCAGATGGTATTTGTGATATTGTAAGCTCTGGTGGTACTTTATTTGCCAATGGTTTAAAGGAAGCTGAAGTTATGTTTTGGTCGGAAGCGGTATTAACGTCGTCTCCAAAACTATCTGCAGAAAAACAAGCTTTGTTAGATACGTTGCAATTTAGAATTCAAGCTATTTTAAAAGGAAGAGCCAATAGATATGTGTTGTTAAATGCTCCGAACGATCAGGTAGACGCTATTATAAAGGTGATTCCAGGAATGAAATCTCCAACAGTTTTACCCTTAGCACAAGAAGGATGGAGTTCTGTTCATACGGTAATTCCTAAAAATAAGTTTTGGGATATTATTGATGAGTTAAAAGCACTAGGTGCAGAAGGTATTTTAACTACCGAGATTGAAAAAATGGTTTTATAATAGTATTTAGTAGATAGTACAGAGTACAAAGTTAGTTTAGCTACAGTACTCAATACTTAATACTTAGTACTTAGTACTAAAGAATATGAAGACATATATAAACCCAGCTAAAGCTAATTGGGCAGAAATCACCCAAAGACCAGCGAAAGAAGCAAATACATTGGGAGCTACTGTAAAAGCTGTTTTTGATGATATTAAAGAAAATGGAGATGTTGCTTTAAAACAATACACTCAAAAGTTTGATGGTGTAGAGTTGTCTAACCTAAGAGTATCTCAACAAGAAATAGAGAATGCTATTCCATTGGTTTCTCAAGAGTTAAAAGATGCTATTCTTTTGGCAAAAGAGAATGTAGAAAAATTTCACAAGTCTCAAGAAATTGAGAAAAAAGTGATTACTACTGTAAATGGTGTTGAATGTTGGCAAGAAATGAAACCTATTGAAAGAGTAGGTTTGTATATTCCAGGCGGATCTGCACCTTTGTTTTCTACTATTTTAATGTTGGGGGTACCCGCTAAAATTGCTGGAGCTAATAAAATAGTTTTATGTACACCACCATCTAAAGATGGTAGTATCAATCCTGCAATTTTATACGCAGCACAATTGGTAGGGGTTACAGAAATTTACAAATTAGGAGGAATACAAGCTATTGCTGCTATGACTTACGGAACAGATTCTGTTCCTAATGTTTATAAGATATTTGGACCAGGAAATCAATTTGTAACAGCTGCAAAACAATATGCATTAACACAAGGCTTGGCTATTGATATGCCTGCTGGACCCAGTGAAGTAATGGTAGTTGCAGATAAAGATGCTAATGCTAGTTTTGTGGTGGCCGATTTATTGTCACAGGCAGAACATGGAGCAGACAGTCAGGTAATTTTAGTGACAGCATCGCAAACATTGATAGATGATATTCAGCTTGAGATGACAAAGCAATTAAATGAATTGCCAAGACAAGAAATTGCCGAAAAAGCAATTGAGAATTCTAGTGCTATTTTAATTGAAAGTATTGAAGATCAGAATGAATTGATTAATGAATATGCACCTGAACATTTGATATTAAATGTGTTAAATGAAGATGTGTATTTAGATAAAATTGTAAATGCAGGATCCGTTTTTATTGGACCTTTAACACCAGAGAGTGCAGGAGACTATGCTTCTGGAACGAATCATACCTTACCTACAAATGGATATGCACGTATGTATAGTGGTGTTAATTTAGATGCATTTACCAAAAAAATCACCTATCAAAAAATTACTAAAGAAGGTATTTTAAATATAGGACCAGCAATTGAGTTGATGGCTGAAGCGGAAGGATTGGATGCTCATAAAAATGCTGTAACCCTTAGATTAGATAGTTTAAAATAACAAGAGATGAGTAATAAATTGCAAGCTTATTTAGGTAAGAATCAAAATACAATAGGGTATATTGCTACGCCTATAGCAGTAATTATGTTTGCTTCTTTAATAGAAATTTTTATTTCTAATTTAAAAGGAGAAAGTAATATTATTATTCAACCCCTGGCAACTTTTATTAATGGAGTTGTTTGGACATTGTATGCTTATGGACGTAAAGATTATTTTTTATTAATACCCAATGGTTTGGCAACCGTTTTAGGAGCCATGACAGCAATTGCAGCATTTATATAGCAAAATAATATGGAATTTAATTTAGATAATATAGTTAGAGAAAATGTAGCTACTATGAAAGCATATTCATCTGCAAGAGATGAATTTACAGGTATTACTGATGATATGGTGTTTTTGGATGCTAACGAAAATCCATTTGAAAACGGTGTAAATCGTTACCCTGATCCCATGCAAAAAACAGTGAAATCTGAATTAGCTAAAATTAAGGGTGTATCTCAAAAGAATATTTTATTGGGTAATGGATCTGACGAAGTAATAGATTTATTGTTTCGTGCATTTTGCGAACCAAAAGAAGACAACGTAATTACGTTACCTCCTTCATATGGTATGTATGATGTTTCTGCCAATTTAAATAATATTGCCATTAAAGAAGTTCCGTTAAAAAGTAATTTTCAACCTAATGTAGCTGCCATTTTAGAGACTGTTGATACAAATACTAAAATTATATTTTTGTGTTCTCCAAACAATCCATCAGGTAATTTGTTTGATTATGCAAATGTAAAAGCCATTGTTGATGGTTTTAATGGTTTGGTAGTTGTAGATGAAGCTTATATAGATTTTGCTTCAGAACCAAGTTGGGTAGCTCGTTTACAAAAGCATCCTAATTTAATCGTAAGCCAAACAATGTCTAAAGCCTATGGAATGGCAGGAATTCGTTTAGGTGTTTGTTATGCATCCGTAGAAATTATTTCGGTTTTAAATAAAATTAAGCCTCCCTATAATGTAAACGAACTGACACAGCAAAAAGCGTTGGAACGTTTGTTAGCTTATGAAGATGTACAAGAAGAAATTGAGGCTATTTTAGTAGAACGTGATAGTTTAGAAATAGCATTGAAAGAAATTTCTTACGTAGAGAAAATTTATCCTTCTGATGCTAACTTTTTATTAGTAAAGGTTGATGATGCTACTAAGAGATACAATGAATTAATTGAGAAAGGTATTGTAGTGAGAAATAGAACTACACAATTTTTGTGTGAGAACACACTTAGATTTACGGTAGGAACTATTAAAGAAAATAGAGCTTTAATCAAGGCTTTAAGAAGTCTTGATTAAAGCGAATTCCTGAACTTGTTTCAGGATATATATGATGAACTATTATTGTTACATTTTAACTAATAAAAGTAGAAAGCTTTTATATATAGGTTATACTGATGATTTACAAAGAAGAATACATCAACATAAAAAAGGAAGAGGTGCTGTTTTTACAAGAAAATATGAGGTACATGATTTATTGTATTTTGAGGAGTTTGAAGAAAAAAGTACAGCTAAAAAGAGAGAAAGACAATTAAAAAATTGGCATAAAGAATGGAAATGGAATCTTATCAAAGAAACCAATCCAAATTTATTGACGATTGAGATATAATATGATAGATACTCTGAAACGAGTTCAGGGTTGATTAACAAGTTAATCATGAAAAAAGTTTTATTTATAGATAGAGATGGGACACTTTGTATAGAACCCCCTGTAGATTATCAATTAGATAGTTTAGAAAAGTTAGAGTTTTACCCAAAGGTATTCCGTTACCTAGCAAGAATTGCCGAAGAATTGGATTACGAATTGGTCATGGTAACCAATCAAGATGGATTAGGAACAACTTCTTTTCCGGAAAATACTTTTTGGCCAGCACAAAATAAAGTAATTGATGCTTTTAAAAACGAAGGTGTTGAGTTTGCAGCTGTACATATTGACAAAACTTTTCCTCATGAAAATGCGGAAACACGTAAACCAAGAACAGGTTTGTTAACGCAGTATTTTGATAAAGAACAATACGATTTAGAAAACTCATTCGTATTAGGTGATAGAATCACCGATATGGAGTTGGCTAAAAACTTAGGAGCTAAAGGAATCTTTTTGTCAGAAAATCCAGAGTTAGGAGCTGATGAAACAGAAGCAGATACCAAAGCAATTCACGATTGTATTGCGTTAACTTCCACAGATTGGAAAGAAATTTACGAGTTTTTAAAATTAGAAGATCGAGTTTCTGAAATTACACGTAATACCAATGAAACTAAAATTTACATCAAATTAAATTTAGACGGTTCGGGTAAAAACGATATTTCTACAGGTGTAAAGTTTTTTGATCACATGTTAGATCAAATTGGTCGTCATGGAGCGATGGATTTAACCGTACAAGTTGATGGAGATTTAGAGGTAGATGAGCATCATACCATTGAAGATACCATGATTGCTTTAGGAGAATTATTTAACAGAGCATTAGGAAACAAATTAGGAATAGAGCGTTATGGATTCTGCTTACCCATGGACGATTGTTTGGCACAAGCTGCAGTTGATTTTGGAGGAAGACCTTGGTTGGTTTGGGATGCCGATTTTAAACGTGAAATGATTGGAGATATGCCAACTGAAATGTTTTTGCATTTATTTAAATCGTTTACAGACGGAGCTAAATGTAATTTAAACATTAAAGCAGAAGGAGCGAATGAGCATCATAAAATAGAAGGAATATTTAAGGCATTTGCTAAAGCGATGAAAATGGCTGTAAAAAGAGATGCTAATAAAATGTTTTTACCAAGTACAAAAGGAGTATTATAAAATCAGTAGTTAAGAATTTAAGAAGTTAAGAAGCTCCTTAACTCCTCATTTCCTTAACTCCTTAACTACTTAAAAAAATGAAAATAGCAATTATAAACTACGGAGCAGGAAATATACAATCTATCCGATTTGCCATTGAGCGATTAGGGTACGATGCTTTATTGACTAATAACGTAGATGAAATAAAGAGTGCAGATAAAGTGATATTCCCGGGAGTGGGAGAGGCTAGTAGTGCAATGAAAATGTTACAAGCGTCTGGATTAGATAAAATTGTACCCACATTAACACAACCTGTTTTAGGTATTTGTTTAGGAATGCAATTAATGTGTAACCATACAGAAGAAGGAGATACGACAGGTTTAGGAATTTTTGATGTAAATGTAAAGCGTTTTGATAACATGGTAAAGGTTCCACAAATAGGATGGAATCAAATTAAAGGTTTGGGATCTAAAATTTTTAACAATGTTAAAGAGAATGCCTATATGTACTTAGTACATAGCTACTATGCACCCATCACTAAAGAGACAATTGCATCTACCGAATATGGTGTGGAATATTCTACAGCATTGCAAAAAGATAATTTTTACGGAGTACAGTTTCACCCAGAAAAAAGTAGTACTGATGGTGCTATGATTTTAGAGAATTTCCTCAATCTTTAGATTGAGAGTACAAAGTAGTTAGTACAAAGTAATGAGCTTATGAATAAGTATCAGGATTTAAAAATTTGGAATAAGGCAATGGAGTTGGTAGAAAAGATATACCTACTAATGAAATTATTACCTGATGATGAAAAATTTGGATTGATTTCACAGATTAAAAGATGTTGTGTTTCAATTCCCTCAAATATAGCCGAGGGAGCTGGTAGAAATTCAAGTAAAGAGTTTAAACATTTTTTAAGTATTGCCAACGGATCAACTACAGAGTTAGAAACACAAATATTACTAACTAATAGATTAAGTTTAGTAAACAAAGATAAAACAGAAGAAATATTAAATTTATGTATAGAGATTAAGAAGATGAATTATGCACTTCAGAAAAGTTTAAGCTAAAACTTAATATTTTGTACTCAGTACTATTAAATTATTTGTGCTGAAAAAGAAGACTTAAGACTCTGTACTCAGTACTTAATACTATGTAATAAAATGAGAATAATACCAGCTATAGATATCATTGACGGGCAATGTGTTCGTTTATCAAAAGGAGATTACAATACGAAAAAAGTGTATAATGAAAATCCATTGGAAATTGCCAAGCAATTTGAAGCACATGGAATTAAACATTTACATTTGGTAGATTTAGATGGAGCAAAAGCAAGTCACATTGTAAACCATAAAGTATTAGAAGAAATAGCGACTAAAACATCTTTAAAAATTGATTTTGGAGGTGGGTTAAAAACAGATGAAGATTTAAAAATTGCATTTGAATCTGGAGCAAATCAAATTACAGGAGGAAGTATTGCTGTAAAGAACGCTTCAGTTTTTAAAAGCTGGATTTCTAAATTTGGAGCAGATAAAATTATTTTAGGTGCTGATGCTAATAATGAGAAAATAGCAGTAAGTGGTTGGTTAGAAGAATCTGATGAAGATTTAATACCCTTTGTTCAAGAATATCAAAAAGAGGGGATTCAATATGTGATTTGTACAGACATCGCGAAAGACGGAATGTTACAAGGTCCTTCTTTTGATTTGTACGAAAAAATGTTAAAACAATGTGCTAATATAAAGTTAATTGCAAGTGGAGGAATTTCTACTTTTGATGAATTACCTAGGTTAGCTGAATTAGGTTGTGAAGGTACTATTGTAGGAAAAGCTATTTATGAAAATAAAATTAGCTTAAAACAATTAGAAGCGTATATAGTACAGAGTAGTTAGTACAAAGTATTAAGTTTAATGGTGCTTTGTACTCGGTACTTAGTACTCAATATTAAATGAAAAATGTTAGCAAAAAGAATTGTTCCTTGTTTGGATATTAAAAATGGACGTACGGTTAAAGGTGTAAATTTTGTGGATTTACGCGATGCTGGGGACCCTGTAGAATTAGCAAAAAAGTATGCTGATACTGGAGCAGATGAATTGGTGTTTTTAGATATTTCTGCCACAGAAGAAAGAAGAAGGACCTTAGTGAATTTGGTGAGAGATGTTGCAGCACAAGTAAATATACCTTTTACGGTGGGTGGTGGAATTTCTTCTGTAGAAGATGTAGACGTATTGTTACAAAATGGAGCAGATAAAGTTTCTGTGAATTCTTCGGCAGTTAAAAGACCACAATTGGTAAACGAATTGTCTCAGAAATTTGGAAGTCAATGTGTAGTGGTTGCTATTGATGCTAAAAAGATTGATGGAGAATGGATGGTTCATTTAGTAGGAGGTAAAGTGCCTACAGAATTAAATTTATTTGAGTGGGCTAAGGAAGTGGAGCAAAGAGGTGCAGGTGAAATTTTATTTACATCGATGAATAATGATGGGACGAAAGATGGTTTTGCAAATGAAGCTTTGGCACGTTTGTCAGAAGAATTAAATATTCCGATTATTGCAAGTGGTGGAGCAGGAAATATGCAACATTTTGCAGATACCTTTATTGAGGGTAAAGCAGATGCAGCTTTAGCAGCAAGTGTATTTCATTTTCAAGAAATTGAAATACCAGAATTAAAAGAAGAATTACAAAAACAGGGAATACTTGTAAGATTATAAATAGTATTAAGTATTAAGTACAAAGTACAAAGAAGTACTTACTACTTAATACTTAGTACTGAGTACTAAAACATATGGAAATTAAATTTGACGAAAAAGGATTGGTTCCTGCTATTATTCAAGATGCTGAAACAAAAAATGTATTGATGTTAGGATACATGAATCAAGACGCATTTGATAAAACATTAAGCACTAATAAAGTAACTTTTTTTAGCCGTTCTAAACAACGTTTATGGACAAAAGGAGAAGAGAGTGGTAATTTTTTAGAATTGGTTTCTATAAAAAATGATTGTGATAAAGATACTTTATTATTACAAACAAAACCCGCAGGACCTACATGTCACAAAGGTACGGGAAATTGCTGGGCAGAGGAAAATACAGAGAACTTTGGTTTTTTATCTACCTTAGAAAATGTAATTGCTGAGCGTGTAAAGAACAAAGATGTTCAAAAATCGTATGTGGCGAGTTTATTTGCAAAAGGTATTAACAAAGTAGCACAAAAAGTAGGAGAAGAAGCTGTAGAAACAGTAATAGAGGCAATGGATACTAATGATGAGTTGTTTTTATACGAAGCAGGAGACTTGTTGTTCCATTATTTAATGTTATTACAAGCCAAAGGATTTACTTTAAAAGATATTACTGCAGAATTAAAAAAGAGGCAAAAGTAAATTTGTTCATAAAAAATAGAGGAGAGCCTTAGAAAATAATATTTCTAGGGCTTTTGTTTTTTACCTTTGTTTTTAGTGAAAATTATGAAAGATACTTTTAAACATCAAGGTTTACGAAATAGATTAATTGCTGTATTAGAAAGCAAAGGAGTTACAGATCATGCTGTATTATCGGCTATTAAACAAATACCTAGACATTTGTATATGGATGCTAGTTTTGAAGAATATGCTTATAAAGATGTAGCGTTTCCTATTGTAGCAAATCAAACCATTTCTCAACCTTATACCGTAGGTTTTCAATCTCAGTTATTAGAAATAAAACCTGGAGATAAAGTCTTAGAAATAGGTACAGGTTCTGGCTACCAGACAAGTGTTTTAGTAAGTTTAGGAGCCCATGTATATACCATAGAAAGGCAACAAGAATTATTTAAAAAAACAGAGAGACTATTACCCTTAATGGGATATAAACCTAAATATATGTCTTTTGGAGACGGTTATAAAGGTTTACCTCAATTTGCACCTTTTGATAAAATAATAGTTACTTGTGGTGCACCTTTTATTCCTAAACCCTTATTAGCTCAATTGAAAGTAGGGGGGAGAATGGTGATTCCCGTTGGTAATACAGAACAAATGATGACCTTAATTACTCGTAAATCACCAAAAGAATTTGATAAACAAGTCATAGAAGCATGTGCTTTTGTCCCGATGCTTACGGATAAAAAGCTTAAAGATTGGTAATATTAAGCTTATTTAATATTTTCTACGAGAACTACAAACCGTTTGTTTATTAAATTGCTTGTAAAAAAAATAGTGATTCATAAACAGACTTAAAACATATTTCAGAAACAGATTTAACAGTATCGAGTAACATTTTCTTAGCGATTTCCAAATACTACATAAAAATTTAGAAATAGCGAATCCTTCCCACATATTTATCAAGAATTTTTAAGAGAATATGAATAGATTTATTAAGAGACATATATTAAAAATACAGAGTATTGTTTTTAACAAACAATTATAGAAAATATTTAATAGGTACTTAGGTTCTATTATCTTTGGTACACAACAATCTATTTCTAATTTCTATAAGTGATGAGTGTAAACAAAAGAGACATAGTTATTGAAGGACCTGTAAATTTTACAGCGATTAAATTAACAGAACCTCAAGAGTATGCAGCAGGTATGGGAGCTGTAAAAGTAGCTTTGCAACATGCTACCAAAGAGATGGGTTTGGCAAAGTCAATAGCTACGTTATCTAAACTAAATCAAAAAGAAGGAATTGATTGTCCAGGTTGTGCTTGGCCAGATCCAAAACACAGGTCTTCTTTAGGAGAATTTTGTGAGAATGGAGTAAAAGCAGTTGCAGAAGAAGCAACCAATGCTAAGGTAGATATTCCTTTTTTTGAAAAATACACCGTAGAAGAAATATCTCGTTGGACAGATTTTAAAATAGGGAAGAGTGGTAGAATTACCCATCCGATGATTTTAAAACCGGGAAGTAAACATTACGAACCTATTTCATGGGAAACAGCTTTTGAGAAAATAGGACAAGAATTAACCAATTTAGACAATCCCCATCAAGCTTTATTTTATACTTCGGGTAGGTCTAGTAACGAAGCTGCTTTTTTATACGGTTTATTTATTAGAATGTTTGGTACCAATAACATGCCAGATTGCTCTAATATGTGTCACGAATCTAGTGGAGTGGCTTTAGGAGAAACCTTAGGAATCGGAAAGGGATCTGTAACTTTAGAAGATTTTGAATATGCAGAGGTAGTGATGGTTTTGGGACAAAATCCAGGAACTAATCATCCAAGAATGCTTTCTGCGTTGCAAAAGTGTAAGAGTAATGGAGGGAAAATTATTTCTGTAAATCCGTTAAAAGAAGCGGGCTTGGTAAACTTTAAAAATCCTCAAGAATTCAAAGGAGTTTTATTAGGGGGAGCAACGATTACAGATGTATATCATCAGGTAAAAATCAACCAAGATGTAGCGTTTTTAAAACTGATTACAAAACGTTTGTTGCGTATAGAACAAGAAACTGGAAATGTTTTTGATAAAGAGTTTATTTCCAAAAACACAAACGGGTATGAAGCATATGTAACACAATTGTCGTCTTATAACGAAGAAGATCTTTTAGCGTTAACAGGATTAACAGATGCCGAAGTTAACAAAACAGTTAACATTTTAGCAGCTCGTAAAAAAATAATTATTTGTTGGGCTATGGGCTTAACACAACATAAAAACGGTGTTGAAAATATTAAAGAATGTGTAAACCTACTTCTGTTAAAGGGAAGTATTGGTATAAAAGGTGGAGGTACTTGTCCAGTAAGAGGTCATAGTAATGTGCAAGGAGACAGAACTGTGGGAATTACACACCATGTTTCAGAAAAGTTAAACAAGGCTTATAAAAAAGTATTTCATTTTAATCCACCTATCCAAGAAGGATTGGATGTGGTAAAAGCCATTAAAGCAATGCACAATGGTCATGCAAAGGTGTTTATAGCTTTAGGAGGAAATTTTTTATCTGCCGCATCAGACACCTTATATACAGGACAAGCTTTGCAGAATTGTAATTTAACAGTTTCTATTAGTACAAAATTAAATCGAACACATGTCGTTCCTGGTAAAACAGCTATTATATTACCTACTTTAGGAAGAACAGAATTAGATAACGATAGATTTGTGACTGTAGAAAATAGTATGGGTAGGGTACATCGATCTAAAGGGAGAATTCAACCAGCCTCTAATCATTTAATGAGTGAGCCTGAAATTATAGCCAACATTGCTTATGCTACACTAAAGGATAAGTATGCTGTGAATTGGCAAGAGTTAGGAAAGGACTATCATTTAATTCGTAAAAAAATATCAGAAGTATTTACGGATTTTAACAATTATACAGAACGATCTAAAAAAGCAGGGTTCGATTTGCCAAATCATAGTAGAACAGGAGATTTTTCTAAATTGCCCCAGGGTAAAATACCTTTTTCTATTTGTGATTTGCCTCAACATCATTTGGAGAAAGATGAATTTTTATTGATGACCATTCGTTCCCATGATCAGTATAACACTACTATTTATGGAATGGATGATCGATATAGAGGTGTTTATAACGAACGAAGAGTGGTGTTTATGAATCTTAAAGATGTGGAAACATTCGGTTTTAAAAAAATGGATGTGGTAAATATTGTTAGTAATTACGATGGAGTAGAAAGAGTAGCCAAAAACTTTTTAATTATTCCTTATAACATTCCACAAGGTAATTTAGCAGCTTATTTTCCAGAAGCTAACGTGTTAATTCCGAACAATCAGTATGCCGATAAAAGTTTTACACCCATCAGTAAATCGATAAAAGTAAAATTAACAGCGGTTTAAATGCAAAAAGAAAATGTAAAAAAACAACCTTGGCCAACTCAAAAAGCAATGGAACAAGTGTACGAAATGCACTTGTGGGGAAAAGGTGAAAAAGAAACAGATTTTTATTCAGGTGATGGATCTCATAAAAAAGAAATTATAGCACCTTATATTAAAGCGGTGCGTTCTTTTTTAACATCTTTTACCACTCCTTTAACTGTTTGCGATTTAGGTTGTGGAGACTTTAATATAGGAAAGGAATTGGTTGCAAATACCCGTAAATACATTGCTATAGATATTGTAGCAGATTTAATAACACATAACCAACAAGTGTTTTTAGCTCCTAATTTAGAATTTTATTGTTTAGATATTGCTAAAGATACATTACCACCAGCTGATTGTGTATTTATTAGACAAGTTTTACAGCATTTATCTAATACAGAAGTACTGCAAATTATAGAAAAATTACCACAATACAAGTATATTATTCTTACGGAACATGTACCTGTAGGAGATTTTGTACCTAATAAAGATATTATTTCAGGTCAAGGGATTCGTATTAAAAAGCAAAGTGGTTTAAACTTGTTACACTCACCATTTCATTTACAAGTAGAAAAAGAGCAAGAATTGGTTAATATTTTGTTAGAAGATCAAAAAGGAAGAATTGTAACTACCTTATATCAAACAAGTAAGGTGTAATCACTGTGTTTTATAGATTTCTTAACAATAAAAATCTCTATTTTTATACTATTGACAACTATTTGTAGTAGTTTTACGGTAGATGATAAAACACATTTTAATAGCAGCATTGTGGAGCATTTCTCCTTTAGGAGAGGCCAAAGTAGGAATACCCTATGGTATTTCTAAAGATGTAAATATATTTGTTGTTTTTATTGTTTGTTTTTTAGCCAACGTTTTGGTGTATCCGTTAATGCTCTTTTTTTTAGATTCTATTAACGTATTATTCTTTAAATGGAGATTTTATAAAGAAACAGCAGTAAAATTGGCACAACGTGCCAAAAGAGGAACCAAAACAAAAGTAGAAAAATACGGTTTTTGGGGTTTGTTATTTTTTGTAATGTTACCCGTTCCAGGAACAGGAGTTTATGTAGGGACGATTGCTTCTTATATCCTAAAAATGGATAAAACAAAAGCTTTTTGGGCAAACTGTATTGGAATTTTTATTTCGTCTGTAATTGTTTGGAGTACCGTATTAATTGCCACTAATATTTTTTAGATACTAAGATTGGTAAGATTTTTTAGCTTTCTTAGTTTGGTATTTTTACCTAAATAAAGCAAATCCTGTTTTTTAGATTAATGCACTATTCAATTAGCATTGATAGTTTGCTATGAAAGATACTAGATATTAAAACTGTATTCGGAGAATTAACTTTAATACCCATTTGATTTTTTTCTGTCGTATAAATTAAAGTTTATTTGTTAACAGTTAATATTCTGATAGACATTTATATTTTAAAAAGTATAATGCTATTTATTATTAAAAACGTCGTATTTAAGGTACATCTGTTTTTTGTTGAATCGTTTTGGTTTAAACGACTTAATTTTTTAAAATATGATTTCGTATATTTTAAAATTGTGTAATAGGGTTGTGTATGATGTGTTAGAATATTAAATGTCCGTCTTTAAATTTTACAATAAATCATACCATGTTTGGAGTAAGTACCTTTTACAAAGGTAAATATCGCTATTACTTGGTTTTTCTATAGCACTTTTTCTTTTGATATAATGTACTTTAATTAAATTGTTAATTTGAGTGAACAAAGTCTTGTTTATTTTCACGTTCGTAGATTACAAATACTATCGGCTAAAGCGAGCTACTGTATTAATTTCATACTTAAAAATAAGGAATTCATTTTTTTTAAATTTCATGCAACAGTCTTAACTTTTTGTATTCGTTGTTTGTTTCTTAAAAGTTGTAATAACCAGAAGAATAATAAACGTATTAGAATCCTATAATTTAACATCTTTTAATTACTTTTGCCCTTTAAATTTAAAGTGCAATCATGCAAGAAATAAGAAACATTGCTATTATAGCCCACGTTGACCACGGTAAGACTACTTTGGTAGATAAAATTATTGATCAAGCAAAAGTATTAGACGAGCGTAAAGAACGTACAGACTTGTTGTTAGATAACAATGATTTAGAACGTGAAAGAGGGATTACCATCTTATCTAAAAACGTATCTGTAAATTACAAAGGAACTAAAATCAATGTAATTGATACTCCTGGTCACGCCGATTTTGGTGGAGAGGTAGAACGTGTATTAAAAATGGCAGATGGGGTTTTATTATTAGTAGATGCCTTTGAAGGACCTATGCCACAAACTCGTTTTGTATTAGGAAAAGCAATTGAATTAGGATTAACGCCTATTGTTGTTGTAAACAAAGTAGATAAAGAAAACTGTACACCAGACATCGTTCACGAAAAAGTATTCGATTTAATGTTTGCTTTAGAAGCAACAGAAGAGCAGTTAGACTTTGCAACTATTTACGGTTCTGCAAAGAATAATTGGATGAGTACCGACTGGAAAAACCAAACAGAAGATATTGTTCCTTTATTAGATGCAGTTTTAGAATCTATTCCTGCCACTACATATAATGAAGGTACTCCTCAAATGCAAATTACCTCTTTAGACTTTTCTTCATTTAAAGGAAGAATTGCTATTGGACGTATTTTCCGTGGAGATTTAGAAGTAAACAAAGATTACACACTATGTAAGGCTGATGGTTCTACTAAAAAAGTAAGAATTAAAGAATTACATGTGTTTGAAGGGATGGGGAAAGCCCAAGTAGAAACGGTACGTTGTGGAGATATTTGTGCAATTACAGGGATTGATGATTTTGAAATTGGAGATACTATTGCAGATTTAGACAATCCGGAGGCATTGCCAAGAACTGAGATTGATCAACCTACGATGAGTATGTTGTTTACCATTAACAACTCACCATTCTTTGG
>CALHCC010000038.1 GCA_937930675.1 uncultured Flavobacteriaceae bacterium | reverse complement strand
GAGTTAAAAAAGACAAATGGGATTAAAGGTACGTTAGTAAATATTTATACTACTTTAGGTCAAAAAGAAAAAGCAGCTGCTTTGAAGTAGATAGATTTTGATAATATCAAATTTAACAAAAGTCTTACTTGTACAAGTAAGACTTTTTTTTATATCTTTTTATACGTAAGTAATTTTATGTAAAACTATCTTTAAAGGGTTTTTAAAATGATATATAGTTGGTTTTTATATGTTTTAATCGCTATTTTGTAAGATGTTTATGAATGTTCTTAATAAATACATAGATTTGGTATACGTAAGTAATTAAAAAAATTACTTACGTAATTTAAATAATCAACACTAAACTATTAAGATCTATGAAAATTTTAAATTCATTATTGATTGGAATAGGAGTTTTATCATCTTCCTTTGCCATGACAGAAAACACAGTAAAAATCAATTTTGGTAAACTTTCTCAAAGTCCGCCAGAAGAAAAAAAATTAGACACTCTTAAAAAAGAAGAAAAAGTATTTAAACCATCTATTAATGTAGGGAGCATTATTCATATGTACGCTGGTACACAGCAAAAAGGTTTTTTCTTTGGAGGAGATCCTGCAGGATCCGACGCAAATGATTGGGAAACAGATTTTACAGTGTATAGAGGTAGAATTTTATTAGGTGCCCAATTAACCAAAAACGGAAACTTTTTTATAGAAACAGAATTAACAACTTCTATCAATGGTTCTAATGATAGTGACGGTAATAAAAGTATTAGAATAACCCCTGCGATTTTAGATGCACAGTATGAACATGTGTTTAGTGATCAATTTTCAGTGATAGGAGGGCTACAATTAGTGTCTCACAACAGAAACGGGTTGCAAGGAGCTGCAAGTTTAATGGCTAATGATTTTACCTATTTTCAATACCCTTATAACTTAAATCCTGATAGTGCGTTACAAAACAATTTAGGACGTGACTTGGGAGTGAATTTTAGAGGTTTTTTTGCTGATGAAAAATTAGAATATCGTTTAGGATTCTTTTCTGGCCGAACTTCCTTTGAAGGAACAGACGACTCGCCTTTAAGAGTTGTAGGGCGATTGGTTTACAATGTTTTTGATAAGGATAAATCTTTTTATTATTCAGGAACTAATTTAGGAAAAGGAAAAACATTATCCTTAGGTTTAGGAGTAGATACTCAAGGAACTTATACCGCAATTGGAGGAGATGTATTTTTAGATATGCCTGCTGGTGATTTAGGGTCTGTTACGTTAAACGGTGCTTATTCTTATTTAACAGGAGGAAATGACTTAACGGAAGAATTTACGTTTGCGAACTTAATTCCAACACAAGCTACACATTATTTAGAATTGGGATATTATTTCAAAAACTCAAAATTACAACCTTGGATTCGATATGAGAAGCAAGATATGAATTCTGAAGATCAACAAACAGGAGGTTTGTCTACTTCTGATTTTGATAAGTATAATACAACTACAGTGTTGGGTGGAGGTTTGAATTATTGGTTTAATGGATACAATACAAATTTAAGACTATCTTACACTACAACTACTACTACTTTTCAGGATGCAGATTTAGAAGATCAAACCAAAACCTTTGGTCAAGTTTGGCTACAATTACAACTATTTATTTTTTAATAAACAAACTAAAATAACAAGAATATGAAGAATTTAAAATTCAAAAAAAGAAGCTTAGCACTGCTCTTTACTGCAGCAACAATATTCACCAGTTGCGGTGGTAAAAAAACGAAAGCAGAAGCTACTACTAAGGTTGTAGAAACTAGTGAAACTATAAAAGTAGGGATTCTACACTCTTTAAGTGGAACCATGGCAATATCGGAAACCTCTTTAAGAGATGTTGTGTTGATGGCAATTGATGAAATTAATGAAAGCGGAGGAGTGTTAGGAAAACAATTAGAACCTGTTGTTGTAGATCCAGCATCTGATTGGGATTTGTTTGCTGAAAAAGCAAAAGAATTGTTAACTAAGGATAAAGTTGATGTAACCTTTGGATGTTGGACATCTGTATCTCGTAAATCGGTGTTACCAGTTTATGAAGAATACAAGGGGTTGTTGTTTTATCCTGTTCAATATGAAGGACAAGAGCAATCACCAAATATTATTTATACGGGTGCTACCCCAAATCAACAATTAATTCCAGCAGCAGAATATTTAATGAGTGAAGATGGAGGGAGTTATAAAAAGTTTTATTTAATAGGTACAGATTATGTTTTTCCTAGAACAGCAAATAAAATTTTAAAAAATTATTTATTAGCTCAAGGGGTACCAAGTGAAAATATTATTGAAGAATATACACCATTTCACCATCAAGATTACCAAACGATTGTTTCTAAAATTAAACGTTTTGCTTCTTCAGGAGATGCTTGCGTGTTAAGTACAATTAATGGAGATAGTAATGTTCCTTTTTATAAAGAGTTTGCTAATCAAGGTTTGTCATCAACTACTTGTCCTATTATGGCTTTTTCTGTAGCTGAGGATGAATTAAGAGCAATGGATACAGAGTTTTTAGCAGGCCATTTAGCAGCATGGAATTACTACGAATCTATCAAATCTACGGAGAACTATAAGTTTGTAGAAAAGTTTAAGAACTATTGTGAAAAGAAAGGGTTACCAGGAGGTAAAGATCGTGTCACAGATGATCCTATTCACTGGTCTTATGCGGGAGTTTATTTGTACAAAGCAGCAATAGAAAAAGCACAATCTACAGATGTAGATAAGGTGATAGAAGCTTTGGCTGGGTTAACATTAGATGCACCAGGAGGAATTGTTCAAATGCATGAATCAAACCACCACTTATCTAAACCAGTATTGATAGGAGAAATTAGAGCTGATGGACAATTCGATATCATTTCAAAGTCAGAAGGTTTAGTGGTACCAGAACCATTTAGTAAATACGCTAAATAGTGCCTAAATATTTAGCAGTCAATCGGCTTTAATACAGGGCCAATTGACTGCTTTTGTATAAAAAACCATACCAGAAAAATATGAAAAATAAAATATCCTTTTTTGTTACTTTTATCATGTTAGTAACGGGATGGGCGAAGGAAGTATTGCCTAATAATATTCCGTTAGACACCTGTGTTCAAGTAATTTTACAGAAAGACGTAGCTCGAATAAAAGAGGTTGCTAATTATATTGTAGCAAATGATGATGTAGCTATTTATCCGTTAATATCAGCTATTATTGATAAAAGATTATATAGCTATAATGATAGAGCAGTAACAAAATTCCCTGGTGATAGTTTATATTATTCTGTGTATCCTGTATTAAAATCAGTAGATCTTAGTGGTTTAAAAATAAAAGAGGTGAAACTGGCTAGGAGTGTCAGGAATCAGTTTAATTCTTTAGTTAAAAAAGTAAACTTAATACATCCTAACCCTTCTATAAGAGAAATGTCTTTTAGAAGTTTTAAAACAGGGAGTAGTTTAAGTGATATAGCTTTTTTAGAATCCATCATTAAAAATGAAAAAAATAAAGATGTACTGTTGGCTGCAGAAGAAGCTATTTATAGTATTTGGTTAAGTAGTGGTGATGTTGCATTGCAAAACAAAGCATTAACTGAAATTGAGAAAGAGGTAAACGTATATATGTTGGAATCTCTTACAGAATATGTAAAATCAACTACCAATATAGGTGGTAAGGAGAGAGCAGAAAACATTATTGATGATATTAAAAGTAGAGAAAAAACAATTAATATTATCCAGAACTTATTTAGTGGAATTAGTTTGGGTAGTGTTTTGTTGTTAGTAGCCTTAGGACTTTCTATTATTTACGGATTAGGTGGTGTTATTAATATGAGTCATGGAGAGTTTGTTATGATAGGAGCTTATACAGCTTTTAGTATTCAACAATTTTTTATTGCATTTTTACCAGAATCTTTATTTGATTTCTTTTTTTGGGTATCATTACCCTTTTCATTCATCGTTTCTGGATTATTTGGGCTCTTAGTAGAAAAACTAGTAATCCGTTTTCTATACAATAGACCTTTAGAAAGTTTGTTAGGAACTTGGGGAGTTAGTTTAATTTTAATTCAGTTAGCAAGAACCATTTTTGGAGATGTTACAGCTGTAAAAAGTCCCGAAATTTTATCTGGAGGTATTAATGTAGCGGCAGGGTTAATATTACCATTCAATAGATTGTTTATCATAGGCTTAACCGTTGTAATGGTGTTGCTTACCTATTTTATGTTTTTTAAATCAAAATTAGGATTAAAAATTAGAGCTGTTACTCAAAATAGGAACATGAGTGCTAGTTTAGGGGTCTCTGTAAAACGAATAGATTCTTTAACCTTTTTCTTAGGTTCTGGTTTAGCAGGTGTTGCGGGTTGTGCCATGACATTAATAGGAAATGTAGTTCCTAATATGGGACAAACCTATATTGTAGATTCTTTTTTAGTAGTAGTAGTAGGTGGTGTAGGTAAATTAATAGGAACCATTATTTCTGCTATGGGTATTGGTGTGCTGTCTAAAGTGTTCGAGTTCTTTTATGAAGCAGTGTATGGTAAGGTTATTTTATTACTAATAATTTTCTTTTTCTTACAATACAAACCTAAAGGGTTGTTTTCAGACAAAGGAAGGCATAGTGATGATTAATTTTTAAAAGCTAAAAAGGATGTTTAAAAACAATATATATATAATATTTATACTCCTATTTGGATTGATATTTCCAATAGGATACTTTACAGGTTTAATACCTATTAATACTCTAACTCTTTGGGGAAGATATTTTTGCTTAGCCATTGCTGCTCTTGGAGTAGATTTAATTTGGGGGTATACAGGGATTTTAAGTATGACTCAAGCACTGTTTTTTTGTATGGGAGCATACGGTATGGGAATGTATATGACTTTAAGTAATTTACCAAAAGGTCAACTATTACCAAGTTTTATGATTTGGAATCAAGTAGAGGAGCTCCCTTTTTTCTGGGTACCATTTGATAATTTTTCTTACGCTCTAGTGTTGTCTATTTTAGTTCCAGGGGTGTTTGCAGGAATTTTAGGGTACTTTATTTTTAGAAAAAGAATTAAAGGGGTGTATTTTGCAATTATTACACAGGCTATTGCTTTAGCAATGTTCTTATTGTTTAGTAGAAACGAAACCATGTTAGGTGGAACTAACGGGTTAACAGACTTTAAATTCTTTTTAGGATTCGATTTAAGAGACAATGCTGTGAAATTTGGTCTGTACGCACTTAGTTTAATTTCACTAGGATTAATTTATTGGTATTGCCATAACTTGGTCAATTCAAAATTTGGAAAATCTTTAGTAGCTATAAGAGATAGTGAATCTAGAATGCGTTTTACAAAATACAAAGTAGCACATTACAACGTGGCTATTTTTATGATTGGGGCAATGGTAGCAGCTGTAGGAGGAATGTTGTATATGCCACAAACAGGAATTATTACTCCAGGTAGAATGGATGTACAAGCGTCTATAGAAATGATTATTTGGGTTGCTTTAGGAGGTAGAGGTAGATTAAAAGGAGCAGTAATTGGTACTTTAGTATTGAATTTAATGTACAGTGTATTTACTACATTATTGCCGAGTTCCTGGTTGTATATTTTAGGAGGACTGTTTGTAGTTACTGTATTATACTTGCCTAAAGGTGTTGTTGGTTTGGTAGATCAAATAAAAGAAAAGTTGAACGGTATGTTTGCAAAAACTGCATAAAATGAAAAAGGATGTTAGAAGTTAAAGATTTAAAAGTATCGTTTGGAGGATTAACGGCATTAAACCTAGATGCTTTTTCAGTAACAAAAAATGAATTAAGAGTTATTATTGGTCCAAACGGAGCGGGTAAATCTACTTTTATGGACATTGTTTGTGGTAAAACCAAACCGCAACAAGGAAGTGTAAAGTTTAAAGGTTTAGAGCTGTTAGGTAAAAAAGAGGTAGAAATCGCAAAATTAGGAGTGGGAAGAAAATTCCAAAAACCTTCCATCTTTTCTGGGTTAACGGTTTATGATAATTTACTATTAGGATTAGATGGACCTAAAGATGTGTTTACATCTTATTTTTATAAACTTGCTTCTTATGATAAAAATAGAATTATGGAAGTGGCTGAAAAAGTAGGTTTGGTTAATGATTTAAATATGATTGCAGGAAGTTTATCACACGGAAAAAAACAGTGGTTAGAAATTGCGATTGTTATGTTACAAGATTCTGAATTAATGTTAATTGATGAGCCTGCTGCTGGAATGTCTGATGTGGAAGCAGAAAAAACAGGAAACTTACTGTGCGATTTAAGTAAAAAACATAGTGTTATTGTAATTGAACACGATATGAAGTTTGTAGAACAAATAGCTATAGAAAAAGTAAGTGTTTTAGTACGAGGACAAATGTTAACAGAAGGAACATTTCAGGAAGTAAGAAACAATCAAGAAGTGATAGATTGTTACTTAGGTAGTGCAAACTCAGCACAACAAAAGGCACATTCATAAAAAACAGCAATCAATGGAAAACGGTATAGAAAATACATTGTCTTTACAAAATGTGGAAGTTTCTTATGGAGAAAGCCAAGTTTTGTGGGGATTAGATTTACAAGTTACAAAAGGAACCATTACTACTATCATGGGACGTAATGGAGTGGGAAAGTCTACTACATTAAAAACTATTATGGGGTTGTTAGGTGAGGCAAAAGGTTCTATTACTTTTAATGAAGAAGATATCAACAAAAAGGCAACTTATAAAAGAGTAAGAGGGGGAATTGGCTATGTTCCACAAGGAAGAGAAATTTTACCAAAACTAACTGTTTACGAGAATTTACAAATAGGCTTAGAAGGTAATATAAATAAAAAAGCAGAAATCCCTGAAGAAGAAATTTATACAATGTTCCCTATTCTAAAAGAGTTTAGAAACCGAATGGGCGGGAATTTAAGTGGAGGACAGCAGCAACAATTGGCTATTGCAAGAGCCCTTTGTGGAGACCCTAGTTTGTTATTGTTAGATGAACCTACGGAGGGAATTCAACCTTCTATTATTCAAGAAATAGGAGAAGTGTTAAAAATGTTGGTAAGAGACAAAGGAATGACTGTTTTGTTGGTTGAGCAAAAGTTTGATTTTGCCAAGTATTTAACAGATTATTTTTATATTTTAGATAGAGGTAGAGTAATAAAAGAAGGAGCTTCAAAGGAAATAGATATGGATG
The DNA here is from genome assembly GCA_937930675.1 of uncultured Flavobacteriaceae bacterium. Lineage (GTDB taxonomy): Bacteria > Bacteroidota > Bacteroidia > Flavobacteriales > Flavobacteriaceae > Wenyingzhuangia. The sequence goes on along the minus strand of CALHCC010000038.1, from coordinate 16,369 downwards.
AGTTAAGAACTTATTTATCTGTATAATATCTCAAAATAAGCAAATAATCAAAGCAAAATCAAATGCATTTAAGTCCAAAAGAAATAGATAAATTAATGCTTCATAATGCGGGTTTTTTAGCTCAAAAAAGATACGCAAGAGGTATTTTATTAAATTATCCAGAAACCATAGCCTTAATTTCAACACAACTTTTAGAGTTTATTAGAGAGGGTGTTTCCGTAGTTGAATTAATGGATCGTGGCAAAAAAATATTAGGTTGTAATGATGTAATGCCAGGAGTGGAAAAGATGATTCACGATGTGCAGATAGAAGGAACTTTTCCTGATGGAACTAAATTGGTAACGGTACACGAACCTGTTTGTGATCTGAATTTAAATAATGATTGGGCTTTGTATGGTTCTGGTTTGCAAAAAACGAAAGACAAAATACATATAAACAATGTGATAGATGATAACCCAGGAGCTATGGAGGTAGGAGAAGGAGTTATTATACTTAATGAAAATAGAAACACTATTGAGTTACATGTTGTCAATACTGGTGATAGACCAATTCAAGTAGGTTCTCATTATAATTTTATCGATGTAAATATAGCATTGAAATTTGACAGGAAAGCAAGTATTGGTTACCGATTGAATATTCCTGCAGGAACCGCCATTCGTTTTGAGCCAGGAGAAACCAAAAACGTAGAATTGGTGGAAATTAGCGGAAGTAAAATTGTATACGGAGGAAACAATTTTGTAAATGGTTGTGTAGATAATGTGGCAGTAGATAGGATAATGGAACGAGTAAACAAACAAGTAAATTAAGCAATTATGGCAAAAGAGATTAGCAAGCAGGCTTATGCTGCTATGTTTGGAGTTACCAACAATGACAAAATAAAGTTAGGAGATACTGGTTTAGAAGTTCAAGTAGAAAAAGATTATACTGTTTACGGTGATGAATGTAAGTTTGGTGGAGGAAAAGTTTTACGAGATGGTATGGGGCAAGCCTCTAATGTAACCCGTAAAGATTGTTTAGATACCATTGTTACCAATGCTTTAATTATAGATCATTCAGGTATTATAAAAGCTGATATTGGAATTAAAGACGGGAATATTGTGGCTATTGGTAAAGGAGGAAACCCTCATATTATGCCCAATGTTCATTCAGATATGATTGTAGGACCAAGTACTGAAGTGATTGCTGCCGAAGGTCTTATTGTTACTGCTGGTGGAATTGATGCGCATATTCATTACATATGTCCTCAACAAATAGAAGAAGCTTTGGCATCTGGTGTTACTACCTTTATTGGTGGAGGAACAGGACCTGCAACAGGAACTAATGCAACTACATGTACACCTGGAGCTTTTCATATAGAATTTATGTTAAAAGCTACAGATGAATTTCCAATGAATTTTGGTTTTTTAGGTAAAGGAAACACATCTCATCCCGAAGCTATTGTAGAGCAGGTAAAAGCTGGAGCTTGTGGTTTAAAATTACACGAAGATTGGGGGTCTACTCCTGCAGCTATAGATAACTGTTTGTCTGTTGCCGATGAGTTAGATGTTCAGGTATGTATACATACAGACACCTTAAATGAAAGTGGTTTTGTAGAAGCTTCTATAGATGCTTTTAAAGGAAGAACTATTCATACTTACCATACAGAAGGTGCTGGAGGAGGGCATGCACCAGATATTATTATGTTGTGTGGAGAAGAAAATGTAATCCCTTCATCTACCAATCCAACAAGGCCTTTTACAGTAAATACTATTGATGAACATTTAGATATGTTAATGGTTTGCCATCATTTAGATAAAAATATTCCAGAAGATGTAGCTTTTGCTGAAAGTAGAATTAGAGAGGAAACTATAGCTTCTGAAGATGTTTTACACGATTTAGGAGCTTTATCTATCGTTTCTTCAGATTCTCAAGCCATGGGAAGAGTAGGCGAGGTTATTTGTAGAACTTGGCAAACGGCTTCTAAAATGAAAGAACAAAGAGGAAGATTAGAAACAGATTCAGAAAATGATAATTTAAGAGTAAAAAGATACATTTCTAAATATACTATCAACCCTGCAATTGCACATGGAATTTCTCATGTAGTTGGCTCCATAGAAGTTGGTAAACTAGCAGATTTAGTATTGTGGAAGCCTCAGTTTTTTGGTGCCAAAACAGAAATTATTGTTAAAGGAGGAACTATTGTTCAAGCTCAGATGGGAGATGCCAATGCTTCTATTCCAACACCTGGCCCTTTGTATTCAAGACCTATGTTTGGTGCGAAAGGAAAAGCTGTAGGACAAACATCTTTTGTATTGGTAGGAAATAGTGCTGTAGAAACAGTTGAGGAATATGACATTACTAAAAAAGTAGTGGCTATAAAAAATTGTAGAAATATTGGGAAAAAAGATATGAAACACAATAATTTAATTCCAAATATTGCAGTAGATCCAGAAACCTATAAAGTAACTGTGGATGGGGAACATTTAACTTGTAAACCTGCTACTAAAGTACCTTTGGCTCAATTGTACAATTTGTTTTAATGGAAAAAAGCACCAACCATCATTTGTATCAGATATTGCATTTTGCAGATTCGGCTTTTCCTATCGGAGGTTTTGCTTATTCTAACGGAATGGAATACGCTGTAAAATCTCAAATAATCAATACGGTAGAGGAATTGGTACAGTATTTAAAGTCATATATAGATCAAATATATATGTTTGATTTGGCTTTTGTAAAAGAAGCTTGTACGCTAAAAAGTTTTAAAGAATTAGAGCTATTATCTGATGAGTACAATGCTATGTTGTTAAATCCTGCATTAAAAAAAGCAGGAATCGTATTGGGTAAAAATTGGTTGTCTATATTGAAAAATTTGTTTACGATACCCAATTTAGATTGGTATCAAAAGATAGATACTGATTTTCATATTGTATTTGCAGCATCTTTAGGGAGTTTGAGCTTTTCTGCTCAGGAAATCTGTGAGTTGTTTGTGTTTATGAATGTGAGAGATCAGTTAAGTGTAGTCGTAAGATTAGGGACGTTAGGACCTACAAAATCACATCAAATACAAAAAGAATTATTAAATTATGTAGCTGTAAATTACAATATGTTGTCTATTCCAAAGGTAGAAAATGCTTATAAGAATGCATATATGTTGGAATTATGTCAGTTGTCGCATCAATATTTATATACAAAACTATTTCAAAATTAATTTTATGAAAATTTACGAAGAGATCTTATATCATAAAGAAACATGGGAAAATCCTGGTTTTTTTTCTAACAGAGAGTTGCAGGTAGAGAATAGAGATTTTAAAAAAAGAGCCTTTACAGTAGGGATTGGTGGGCCTGTTGGAACTGGGAAAACAGCTTTATTACTTAAAATTTGTCAAATGTTGTCGGATAAAATGAAAATAGCAGCTGTCACCAATGATATTTTCACCAAAGAAGATGCGGAATTTTTAACAAGAAACAAAGCTTTGGAGGCTGATAAAATTGTAGGAGTAGAAACGGGTGGATGCCCACATGCTGCTATTAGAGAAGATGTTTCTGTAAACTTAAACGCCTTAGAAGAATTGATGTCAAAGTTCCCTGATACAGAAATTTTATTTGTAGAAAGCGGAGGTGACAACCTTGCTGCTCACTTTAGTAAAGAGCTAGTAGATTATTCTATTTATGTGATAGATGTTTCTGGAGGAGATAAAATCCCAAGAAAAGGAGGTCCTGGGATTACTCAAGCAGATTTGTTAGTAATTAACAAAATTGACATTGCAGAATTGGTACATGCAGATTTAAATGTAATGGATAGAGATGCTAAAAAAATGCGTGAAGACGGTCCTTTTGTATTTGCAAAAGCTTACGAAGGATATAACGTAGATTTGATAATAGATCACGTTTTGCATGCTAGAAACATGCTTTAAGAGGTTAGAGGGGGAGAAATTGCTTATGACAAGAAAAGAAGAGGTTGTAAAAGGCTTCTTTTTTTTACCGCCCTAAAAAAAATAATAGAAATTCTACAAGTTAACAAATTGATGCCTATAAGTATGTTGCTATATTGTTATATGTTTTTAAAGGGAGTTTTTGTAGATAAAAAAGTTAAGGGCAATACAGTAGTAAGCATGATTAATAAGGTAGTGATACTAAATGTAATAGTAGCCAATAAAATGGCAGTGTTGTTTTCATGAGCAGCAGCAGAATACATTAACATAGGAATTAAAACCTCACAAGGCTTAAAAACAAAAATTAAAAACAGAAGACTAAGGAGAAATTTTTTAGAATGGTTGTAGCGATTTAAAAAATCAGGGAGTTTCTGATGTGTGATACTTTTTAGAATTCCAAAAATTAGATAAAATGTCCCGATGATAATAAACAGCAACTCCAAATCTTCCCCCGCTGAATTTCTGAAAATTTAATTTTAGACAAACTTACACCAAAAATAATTCCTATTAAAATAGAGTTAGAAACATCCCTAGACCAGACATAAGCGTAACAATAGATTTTTTTTTAGCCCATACTTTAGAATTAGCCATTACTACAAAAGGAACATAATGATCGGCTTCTGTTATAGTATGAATAACTCCAATAGAAGCAGTGGTGCTTAATGATGTTTGTAGTTCGTTAGATATCATTTTTTAATATTTTCTTTCGTAAGGGTTAAAATCTAAAAGTTTTTTTTCAGAAAAAACAACGCTTATTTCGTTTACAAATTTCCATAAAATAAGTGTTTCAGTAGCAGAGGCTCTTAAAATATGTAAGTGGTCTCCAATGGTGTCTATCGAAGCAATAAAATTAGGTTGAGGTTTGCTTTCGGTGGTTAGCCATTTTTTTATAACGTTGCTACTATGTTTTGCAATCATTTTACATTTTTCTTTATTTCCAATTAAATATAAATTGATAAATGTTGTGTGATGAGCTAATATTGCAGGAGAGTAGCAATTGTTTTTTTTAGGATTTAAAACAAATTTATCGAGTAAAATTTTTTTGTGATTGTATAAAATCGTTGTTTCAGAATAAAAAGAATCAAACACTAAATGTTCGTTACTCTTTATTCTACCAGTACTTATCCAGTCTAGTAAAACAAAACTACTCTCTTTAGTAATATGGCAGGTTAAATATTGTTCTAATTTGCTGTTTTTTTGTAAAACTAACGGATCGTTTAATAAAAAAAAACAAGCATTTTTATCAATATCAATCTCTTGATAAATAACGCACGTACTGCCATTTTCAGACTTGTAAACTCTATTGTTTGCTTGTGATGTTAATAGGCTAGTAGTATCTTTTTGGGCATCTATTTTAATTTTAATAGAATCACCTTGTACAAAACCACCTCCGTAATTGGTTGTGGTTAAATGGCAATGGCTATGATGAGATTTAGGACTGAGTATTTTAATAGGCTTTTGGTTACGTATAGTAGTGGCCTTAGTGATACCATTAATGTTTTTTAGAACAACTTGTGTGTGTAGATTCATTATACGTACGTAATTTGAATCAAATATAAAAAAACACAGAGGATGTAAAGCTGTTTTTTAGCATATTCTAAATGATTAAAGTTGTTGAATAATGGTGATTACTTAAGTATATTTGTGATTATCAGAATTTTAAGAAGATGAATATTACGGTATCAGAAACCATTCCACAAACTCCTAATGCAACATTAAAACAGTATCATGTATTGTATATATTCGCTTTGTTTGTGATTGCAATTATTACAGTAATTAGTCAATTGTTAATTCAGAAGCATTTAGATCATCAAATCCACGATTCACATCTAATCAACTATGCATCTAGATTAAGAACCAATTCGCAAGCCTTAGCAAAGTTGAGTTTAAAATTGTTGAATGGAGAAGATTTAAAAACTACGAGTAAGGATTTTGAAACCACTCTTTTACAATGGCAAAATACGCATGAGAGTTTGTTGTCGGGGAATGAATTTTTAGGAATTCCTCAAAATAAAAACTTAGACATGTTTGAGTTGTATCGAATTATCGATCGACCTTATACTAAAATTTTAAATGCAGCCTACAAAGTGGTAGAGCTGATTGATGAAGGAAATATAAAGGAACTAACAGTTATAAAGCCTTACATTACCATTATTTTAGAAAATGAGTATTCTTATTTTTTAGGAATGGAAATGATTGTTTTTGATTATGATAGAATTTCTAGAGCAAACATAGACGATTTAAAAAGAATAGAATACACACTTTTAGGCATTGTTTTTTTAATGCTTACTCTAGAAGCCTTTTTTATTTTTATGCCTTTGGCTAAAAAGATAAAAATTAGTTTTAATGGATTGATTGAGTCTGAAAAAAAAGCCAAAGAGTTGGCGACAGCTTTGAAAGTGAATAATAAAATTTTAGAACATTCTCATAACGAACTCAGAGAAATTAATTTTGCCATAGAAAAAGCATCGTATTTGGTAAAAATAGATGCCGAAGGAAAAATTAGATATGCAAACGATAAGTACTGTAATGTAACCAAATACAGTATGAATATGTTGTTAGGCAAGCCCATTTTTTATAACAATATGGGAGGAGAAGAAAGTATTATTTACAAACACATCAAATCAAAAGAGCTTAGAAAAGAAGTTTGGCAAGGAGAAATTTTTGATTATGCCTCTGATGGAACAGGTTTTTGGCTAGATGTAACGGTAATGCCTGTGGTAAATAAAAATGGAGAATTGCATCAGTTTTTAGTGATAGGTTTTGACATTACGCTCAGAAAAAAAACAGAAGAAAAATTACGTTTGTTGAGCGAAGAAAAACTAAAAAGACAACGAGTTATTCAAAAAATTAGAAATAGAGCTACACTTATTGGACAAGAAAAAGAGCGCAAACGTGTTGCAGCAGAAATACATGATGGAATAGGGCAAATGTTAACTTCGTTAAGAGTACAAATTGAGTTTTTAGAAGAAAAAAACCCAAAAATTGTAAAAGATTTAGGAGTTTTGTATCAGTTAATACAAGGAGTTGTTAACGAAACACGTAGAATTTGTTTTGAATTACAGCCTTATGTTTTAGAAGATTTTGGGTTAAAGGCGGCCTTGTTAGATTTGATAAAAAACATTAAAAAAACTACAGGATATCAAATTGTTTACGAAGATCATTACGGTGTGTTAGAAAACCATTTGGATAGAGATATTGCGATTTATCGAATTATACAAGAATCAATAAACAATGCTGTAAAACATTCTAAAGCAGAAACAATTAATGTTTTTATAGAATCTGATGCAGAGTTTATAAATTTACAAGTGTCAGACAATGGTGTTGGATTTGATTATCAAAGCCAAAACATTTTTGAAACCAAAGACAATAGTCATGGGCTTCGCAATATTAGAGAAAGGGCAGAATTGTTAAATGCAACTTTATCTATCGAATCTTTTTTAAATAAAGGAACTGTGGTGAAAGTTGAAATTCCAATAGATAAAGTTGCTTCGGAAGAAGAGGATAACTAAGGAGAAAGGTATGGAGATTAAAAAAATTATGTTGGTAGACGATCACGAAATTTTTCGTCACGGAGTAGAGCAATTAATTGCCAATCAAGAAGATATGGAGGTAGTTACCCAAGCAAGTAATGGTTACGAAGCTGTGGTAAAATACGACCAGTACCAACCAGACATTGTACTGATGGATATTTCGATGCCTCAATACAGTGGTTTGGAGGCTTCACAAGAATTGTTTCGAAAAAATAAAGCAGTTAAAATACTGTTTTTATCGTTGTATGATAGAGAAGATTATATTTTAAAGGCAGTAAAAATGGGAGCTCATGGTTATATCCTTAAAGATGATTCTAATAAAGACTTTTTAAAAGCAATTAGAAAAGTGTCTGAAGGAAAATATTATTTTTCAGGAGATACCAGTAATGTTATTATTTCAAACTTAAGAAAACCTCAATCTATCATTGCAGATGTTTCGACAGATTTAGAAAAAGCATTTCGATTGTCTAAAAGAGAAACGCAAATACTACAGCAAATCGCCATGGGCTTGAATAATAAAGATTTGTCAGAAAAATTTAAATTAAGCATTAGAACGGTAGAGTCTCATCGATTAAATATTATGAGAAAATTAAGAGTTAAAAACATTGAACAAGCAATTTTGGTAGCTCAATTAGAAAACTTAATTGATTCTAGTAGTTCTTAAGAGTAGAATAACATCTCTATGTATTAAGGTAAGATGTTGTATAAGACACGGAGAAAAGTATTGATTTTTTAAAATTAAAATCCTGTTATTATTTTTAGCAGAATTTGTTGTAAAAAGAAATCAATATTTGTCTTAAAAATTAGTATATTTAAATACACCCATTGTTTCATTTGTATGATTTCAAAACAAGTAAATTCAGTAAAACAAGCCTTAGAAGGGATTGCCAATGGCATGACGTTGCTAGTAGGTGGTTTTGGCTTGTGTGGTATTCCAGAAAACGCCATTGCTCATTTAACAACGTTAGATGTTAAAGGACTTGTTTGTGTTTCTAACAATGCAGGAGTAGATGATTTTGGGTTGGGGTTATTGTTGAAAAAGCGTCAAATTAAAAAAATGGTTTCCTCTTACGTTGGAGAAAACAAAGAGTTTGAACGACAAATGCTACAAGGAGAGATTGAGGTAGAATTAATTCCGCAAGGAACATTGGCAGAAAGATGCCGTTCTGCAAAAATGGGAATTCCAGCTTTTTTTACGCCAGCAGGTGTAGGAACAGAAGTGGCTCAAGGTAAAGAGGTGAGGAGTTTTAACGATAAAGAGTACTTGTTAGAATATGCGGTTACAGCGGACTTTTCTTTGATTAAAGCCTGGAAAGGAGACAAAGCAGGAAACATTGTGTTTAAGGGTACGGCACGAAACTTTAATCAAGCTATGTGTGGAGCAGCTAAGATAAATGTCGTAGAGGTAGAAGAGTTGGTGGAGATAGGAGAATTGCATCCAAACGAAATTCATGTTCCAGGAATTTTTGTACAACGTATTTTTAAAGGAACGCATTACGAGAAAAGAATAGAAAAATTAACATTATCAGAATAACTCATGTTAACCAAAGAACAAATAGCACAACGTATTTCTAAGGAATTACAAGATGGGTTTTATGTAAACCTAGGGATTGGAATTCCAACTTTGGTGGCTAATTATGTTCCTAAACATATGGGTGTAGAGTTTCAGAGCGAAAATGGAGTTTTGGGAATGGGGCCTTTTCCAACACAAGAGCAAGTGGATGCAGATATTATTAATGCAGGAAAACAAACGATTACTACAGTGCCAGGAGCCTCTTTTTTTGATTCGGAATTAAGTTTTGGAATGATTAGAGGGAAACATGTAGATTTAACGGTGTTAGGAGCCATGGAAGTTTCTCAGAACGGAGACATTGCCAATTGGAAAATTCCAGGAAAAATGGTAAAAGGAATGGGCGGTGCTATGGATTTAGTTGCCAGTGCAGAAAATATTATTGTAGCAATGATGCATACCAATAAAAAAGGGGCTTCTAAACTATTAAAAAAATGCAGTTTGCCTTTAACAGGAGTGAATTGTGTAACAACCATCGTTACCAATTTGGGCTTATTAAAAGTAGAGAATCGTCAATTTGTGTTGTATGAAACTGCTCCTGGTGTTAGCGTTGATTATATAAAAAGTGTAACTGAAGGAGATTTAATTGTGGCTAAGAATTGTAAAAAAATGCTTATATAATTTTTTTAATGACTCTAAGTTTATGTGTGTGTCTTTTGGTATCTACATTGTAAATACCTAAATGATCTAAACGATCAATTCTTACTTTTCCATGTGCATGAATAATGTAGTTGTCTGCCATCATAATTCCTACATGAATAATAGTTCCTTCTTCATTGTCAAAAAAAGCCAAATCGCCCGGTTCACTTTCTTCTATAAAACTTAGCACCTCTCCTTGTGTTGCTTGATCTTTGGCATCTCTTTTTAAGGCATAACCATTTAGTTTGTAAACCAATTGAGTAAGTCCAGAGCAATCAATACCTATAGGAGATTTACCTCCCCACAAGTAAGGTGAGTTTAAAAACTGTAAGGCCGTTGTAATTAGTTTTTCTTTAGGTTGCTGTTTTGTTTTTACTTCCCCTTCTATTAAAAAACGTTCTTCTCCAATACAAAAAGTACCTTGTTTGTAAAAAGGAAGATGAGAACCTATTAACACATGGGTTAGCATATTTTGTTGATTCTCAGAAAAATTAATTAAATCGTTCGCAATAAATAACGGAGTGTTTTCTAGTGTGTGATAATCTGTTTCAGAAATTAAAAGAAATTGTTTATTATCTAACCATCCCTCATAATTATCAAAGGCAAGTCGTATTTTACTCCATTTGTTTCGTATTTCTAAGACTTTAAAATGTTCTCCCAGCAGTACCTGAGACACCATTTCAGAACTGTCTGAAGGATCTAATCTTAAAGGTATAATACTAAGGTTACAAATACCGTAATCCATAGAAATTTATAAGCTAACGAGTGTTTTAATGATGAATAGTAACAATTACTATTAGTACAACTTGTGGCAAAGCTATTAATTAGTTTGCAATTGTTTTAATATTTATCAAAGAAACAACAATTCTAGCATCTAAGCAACTTACAAGATATTCAACTTGTTACCATCTCTCTGTGGTTTTGAGGTTTTACAAGTACAGTTTACAAAGATTAATTGTTTATTTTTGAGAGATATCAAATTTAGTGAATGAAAAATATCATCAATAGTATTTATCAAAATCAGTCTATTATTTACAAAGTTTTTTTGTTTGTAATTGTGGTTTTTTCAATCGTTTACTTTTTTCCTAATGGAGGGCAGTTTAAGTACGAGTTTCAAAAAGGAAAACCTTGGCAGTATAAGAATTTATTTGCCCCTTTTGATTTTGCGATTAAAAAAAATACAGAAGAGCTAGAGGTTGAAAAAAGCACGTTAATTAAAAAATCAAATATCTACTTTGTCGTAAATCCTAAAGTAGCTTTTGAGGTAGCACAAAAATTTGAACGTCTTTTCAATCAAAAAATAACAGAGAGTGGGTTTGAGTTAAATTACGAAACAGCAATTTATAAGAAAACAGCTACCGATTTCATTCACCACGTTTATAAAAAAGGGTTTGTAGATGTATCTCAAAAAGAAGTGCTAAATCCTGAGAAAATAGTTTTGTTAAAAAATCAGCAAGAACTAATTAAAACAACCTATGCTACATTAATCACTCCTCAAGAAATATTGCCATTAATAAATAATGTACTCAAAGATCAGGTGTCTTTTGCTTATAAGAATTTAATTACAAACGTGTTGGCAGAGGTATTAGAACCCAATCTTTTTTATGATGATGAATACACACAAAAAGAAATTAATGAAAAATTAGAGTTACTTACTTATACTAAAGGAAAAGTAGCAGCTAAAGAATTAATTATTGCTAGGGGAGATATTGTTGAAGGGAAAAAGTTAGAAGTGTTAAACTCATTAAAACAAGAATACGAATCGCAAATATGGACTAAAAAAAATTATCGATGGATTTTAACAGGCTACGTTATTTTAGTGTCTTTAGCCATGGGAATGTTAATGCTGTTTTTGTATTTAGATAGAATAGAAATTTTTGAAAACAACACAAAAGTTACGTTTATATTTTTAAACGTGTTGCTAATGGTGTTTTTAGAGACCTTGGTGATTAAACATTTTTCAGATTATTTGTACGTAGTACCTGTTTGTATTTTACCCATTGTATTTAAAACATTTTTCGATTCAAGACTAGCCATGTTTGCTTATTCTTTAATGATTATTATGCTAGGTTTTGTAGTGCCTAATAGTTTTGAATACATCTACTTACAGATTATAGCAGGTTTTGCAACAATTTTAACGGTTTCAGAAATTCATAAAAGAGGAAACTTATTTATTTCGATCATTAAAATAACATTGGTGTATATGCTAACCTATTTGGCATTTTATATTATACACGAAGGGGGAGTTCATCAAATAAAAAGCAATTACTTTATTCTGTTTGCGTTAAACGGAGTATTGTCTTTTTTGTCTGTGTTTTTAATATGGTTGTACGAAAAATTGTTTGGATTGGTGTCTGATATTACCTTGTTAGAACTTTCCAACACCAATAGTTTGTTGTTAAGAGAATTAAACGAAAAAGCACCAGGAACGTTTCAGCACTCTATGCAAGTAGCTAATTTAGCAGAGGCAGCGGCTAACGAGATAAATGCCAATGTAATGTTGGTGAGAACAGGAGCTTTGTACCATGATATAGGTAAAATACTAAACCCATTTTACTTTACAGAAAATCAATCAACAAGCGTAAATCCGCACCACGAACTGTCTCCTAAAGACAGTGCTACTATTATTATAGGGCATACACTAGAAGGAATAGAACTAGCAAAAAAATATAGATTACCAGACAGAGTGATTGATTTTATAAGAACACACCATGGTACAAGTTTGGTGTATTATTTTTATAAAAAGGAATTAGAAACAAATCCCGAAGGAGTAAATAAAGACGATTTTAGATACCCAGGTCCTTTGCCGTTTTCTAAAGAAACTTGTATTTTAATGATGTGCGATGCGGCAGAAGCGGCCTCTAAAAGTTTGCAAGAACCTACAGCAACGGCAATTGATGAATTGATAGAGCGTATTATAGAGAAACAAAAGGCAGAAGGACAGTTTTTAAACGCAAATATTACCTTAAAAGAAATAGAAAGTGTAAAAAAAGTAATTAAGAAAAAACTAAAAAATATATATCACGTTAGAATAGAATATCCGGAGTAAAAAAAACTAAAAAATGTTGGAGGTATTAAAGTAATCTTCTATATTTGCAACCGCTAAAAGAAATGGTAAAACATTTTGGAGAGGTGCCAGAGTGGTAATGGAGCAGATTGCTAATCTGTCGACGGGTAACCGTCGCCAGGGTTCGAGTCCCTGTCTCTCCGCAGAATTATAAAGATGACTTTTTCGGGGTGTAGCGTAGCCCGGTCATCGCGCCTCGTTTGGGACGAGGAGGTCGCAGGTTCGAATCCTGCCACCCCGACACAAAACGGTCGCGTAGCTCAGCTGGATAGAGCATCTGCCTTCTAAGCAGACGGTCACAGGTTCGAATCCTGTCGCGATCACATAAAGCCTTAACTTTAATTAGTTAAGGCTTTTTTGTTTTTTACAACCTCGTTTTCTCACTATTTTCTCATTATTTAATGGTATTGATCATATAGGTTTGCGAACTTCAAACAAATTTCATGAATCAAAATACGTTACCTGTAATTGTCTCATACCTTTTAAAAAAAGAACTTGCCGCACTGTTAATGCTCAACAAATAAACCAATGTAACAGGTAAGCTTAAATTTATACGATAGAATAAATTCAAAATAATTATGTAGCAGGTGTAAATATTTTCTCTTTTGTTGTTAATGTAGTTGGATGGGGATTAAAAACAATTTATATTTAAGAAAAAAACGGTTGTTTATGGATGCTGATTTTATAGAGTTTATCATGATTCTCATTTTAGGGGTTCTAGCAATCGTTGCTTTTTTTTACCAAGTAAAAAAAGGGAATAAGGCTATTGATAAGTTTGCGGACGAATTAGAGAAAGTAGCAAAAGAGTATGATAAAAAACAAAAAAACATGCATCAAACTAACGTTTATATTCAAAAGAATTATTACAATTCAAAGGATAAAGATTAAAACAAGCTAAAATTACTAGCATATTGTTTTCTATGTAAATGGTTGTGGTATCTATTTCTAATACTGCGAGCAATCTCTTAGATTTCAGTTTCAATATTTAAGTCTAGCCATTTCATTGCTAGGTGTTTGTTTTTAATAATTGTGTTTACACAAACTCATAACGTAGGTAAATTGTGTTCTTAAAAAACACAAACAGTCAGTCCTAATTCTAGTTCCATTCTATCTTATTGTTTACAAAGAGCTTTGTATATTTAGCCTAAAAATTGCCAAACACACATCGCACATGTCAGAAGATCAAAAAAAAGCCTTAGAAACCCAGTTGTGGAATATTGCCAACGAGTTAAGAGGTAAAATGGATGCAGATGAATTTAGAGACTATATTTTAGGATTTATCTTTTACAAATACCTGTCAGAAAAACAACACCTACACGCTAACTATTTGTTAGAAACAGAAGACGTTAAAGAGTACAGTTTAATAACAGACCCAGAAACCTTAGCCTATATACAAGAAGAATCGGTAAGTAAACTAGGCTACTATTTAGCCCCTAATCAGTTGTTTAGTGCCATGGCAAAAAAAGGAAATGCCAATACAGAAACACAAGACAATTTTATATTAGAAGATTTAACAGCCGTATTAAATGGAATAGAGCAAAGTACCATGGGCAACGAGTCCGAAGACGATTTTAACAAGTTGTTCGAAGATTTAGACCTAAACTCTACCAAATTAGGACGTAAAGCAGGAGACAGAAATGCACTAATTGCCAAAATATTACAACACTTAGACAACATTAATTTTGCCCTAGAAGATGCAGATGCAGATGTTTTAGGAGATGCTTACGAATATTTAATTGGGCAATTTGCCAGTGGAGCCGGTAAAAAAGCAGGAGAATTTTACACCCCACAACAAGTATCTAAAATACTCGCCAAAATAGTAACCGTAGGCAAAACACAATTACAATCTGTGTACGATCCCACTTGTGGTTCTGGCTCCCTATTGCTACGCGTAGCTAAAGAGGTAGAAAGTGTAGCAGCCTTTTATGGGCAAGAGCTCAACAGAACCACGTACAACTTGGCAAGAATGAACATGATTTTGCACGACGTGCATTACCGCGATTTTGATATTAAACAAGAAGATACCTTAGCAGAACCACAACATTTAACTAAAAAGTTCGAAGCCATTGTAGCCAATCCCCCATTTTCTGCCAAGTGGAAAGGAAAAGACAACCCATTAAACGAAAACGACGAGCGTTTTGCCCAATACGGTAAGCTAGCCCCAACCAGTAAGGCAGATTTTGCCTTTGTACAACACATGTTGTATCACTTGGCAGAAAACGGTAAAATGGCCGTAGTGCTACCCCATGGCGTATTGTTTAGAGGAAGTGCAGAAGGAACAATTAGAGAATACATTATTAAAGAGCTAAACTGCCTAGATGCCGTTATAGGCCTACCTGCCAATATATTTTATGGCACCAGCATACCTACCTGTATATTGGTACTTTCTAAATGCCGTACCCATCCAGATAACGTATTGTTTATAGATGCTAGTAACGAGTTTCAAAAAGTAAAAACACAAAATGTACTTACAGAAGCTAACATACAGCATATTGTAAGTACTTATACAAATAGAACTGCCCAACATAAATACAGCTATGTAGCCACCTTAGCAGAAATTGCAGAAAACGACTACAATTTAAACATTCCCCGTTATGTAGATACCTTTGAAGAAGAAGAACCTGTAGATTTACAAGCAGTTTGTACAGAACTACAACAAGTGGCAAAAGAAATAGAAAGCACCAACCAACAAATTGCCTCTTTTTGTGCAGAACTAGGGATTAAAACTCCTTTTTAACATGGAAATAGTGAATAATAATTTTTTACTCTATAAAAATAAAGACGATACAATTACTGTAGATGTATTTGTGAAAGATGAAACTATTTGGTTAACCATTAACCAAATGGCAGAGTTGTTTGATATTGATAAAAGTGGAATTTCACGACATATAAAAAATATTGTAGAAACAGGGGAATTAAGTTTAGAGTCAACTGTTGCAAGAAATGCAACAGTTCAAAAAGAAGGAAACAGAAATGTAAACAGAACTTTAGAGTTTTATAGCCTAGACATGATTATTTCTGTGGGTTACCGTGTAAATTCTATTAGAGGTACACATTTTAGAATATGGGCAACACAACAATTAAAAGAGTTAATTGTAAAAGGATTTGTACTAGATAACGAAAAATTAAAAAATCCAAACAACCCTTTTGGTAAAGATTATTTTGAGGAATTATTAGACGATATTAGAGATATACGTTCTAGTGAAAAACGTTTTTATCAAAAAATTACAGATATCTATGCTTTAGCTATAGATTACAACCCAAAGGCAGAGGAAACACGTTTGTTTTTTAAAACCGTACAAAATAAACTATTGTTTTCTGCAACAGGTAATACGGCAGCAGAAATTATAAATAATAGAACAAATACTTCTAAAAATAATATGGGTTTAACTAGTTTTAGCGGTACAAGAGTTACTAAAAAAGATGTAACAATTGCTAAAAATTATTTAGAAAAAGAAGAATTAGAAGTGTTAAACCGTATTGTTACCATGTATTTAGATTATGCAGAGCTACAAGCAAAACAACATAAACAAATGTTTGTAAAAGATTGGGAGCAAAAACTAAATGCTTTTTTAGAGTTTAACGGACAAGAAGTTTTAAAAAATGCAGGAAAAATTCAGAAAAAGGTAGCAGATGCATTGGCAGAAAA
>CALHCC010000037.1 GCA_937930675.1 uncultured Flavobacteriaceae bacterium | reverse complement strand
AATAATTTATTCAACAAATCGTGCCTACCTATTTTGGTTAACGATTTACGTATCCATGCCTGATTCTCTTTTTTATACCAAAAAAAGAATCTATGTTGCTCTTCTTTTTCTTTAGCCGTTTTAGGGGTATCCATTTTTTCTAGCGTATACGGATGATATCCACTATAGTAAATTACCGTAGCCACCGTCATCGGTGTAGGTGTAAAACCTTGTACTTGCTCTAACTGAAAGCCCATGTCTTTGGTTTCCGCAGCCATATTGGCCATATCCTCTAAATCCGACTGTGGATGACTTGATATAAAATACGGAATCAACTGCAAGTTTAATTTTTTGCGAAGGTTGATTTTATCAAATAACTTTTTAAAATCGTGAAAATTAGAAAACGAAGGTTTACGCATCAGCTTTAATACTTTATCTGATGTATGCTCTGGAGCTACTTTTAATCTACCCGAAACGTGATGTGTAATCACCTCTTCTGTATACGCTTCTAATTCTTTTGGATCTGCATTTTTATTAAAATCTGGCACCAACATATCGTAACGAATTCCAGATCCGATAAACGATTTTTTAATTTTTGGATGCTTGTCTACCGATTGATAAATGTCTGTTAAAGGAGCATGAGATGTATCTAAATTAGAACAAATAACTGGATTGATACACGAAGGAGCTACACACTTGTCACATATCTCTTGTACCTTTCCTTTCATTTGATACATATTGGCCGATGGCCCACCTACATCCGAAAGATATCCTTTAAAATCTTTCATGTTTGCCACCTGATCTACCTCTTTTAAAATAGACTCTTTACTTCTACTCGCAATAAATTTTCCTTGATGTGCAGAAATGGTACAAAAACTACATCCACCAAAACAACCTCTGTGGGTGTTGATAGAGAATTTAATCATTTCAAAAGCAGGAATCGGCCCACGTTTGTTGTATTTTGGATGTGGTAAACGCGTGTAAGGCAAATCAAAAGAAGCATCAATTTCTTTTTCCAACATGGTTGGATACGGCGGATTAATTACCAAAACCTCATCTCCAACATCTTGTAAAATTCTCCCTCCATAGGTTTTGTTAGACTCTTGCTCTATGGTTTTAAAATTGGCTGCAAACGTTTTTTTGTCTGACAAACAAGCTTCGTGAGAACTCAATCGCTTGTCTGTCCAATTTTTATTTTTCTGTAAAGTATCTTGTTTAGATTGTAAATATGCTGTTTGTTTAATGGTTTTTAGGGAACTAAACGGAACTCCTTTTTGCATTAGAGTTACAATTTCTTTCAAAGGTTGCTCCCCCATTCCATACACCAAAATATCTGCTCCCGATTCTTTTAAAATGGTAGGTTTTAAGGCATCCGACCAATAATCGTAATGCGTTACACGTCTTAAAGAAGCTTCTATTCCCCCGATTAACACAGGAGTGTCTGGAAATTTTTCTTTTAATATTTTAGTATATACCGTGGTTGCATAATCGGGTCTAAAACCAATGTCTCCATTAGGTGTATATGCATCTTTATCTCGTTTTCGTTTGCTAGCCGTGTAGTTACTTACCATCGAATCCATCACTCCAGAAGTAACTCCAAAAAACAATTTGGGTTGCCCTAGTTTGGTAAAATCTTGCAAATTATCTGTTACAGAGGGTTGAGGCACTACAGCTACACGCAATCCATAACTTTCTAACAAACGTCCGATAACGGCCGGACCAAACGATGGATGATCTACATAAGCATCTCCACTGAATAGAATTACATCTAATTCTTCCCACCCTCTAATCTTACATTCTTTTTTAGTGGTTGGTAACCAGCTCGATAATCTTAATTCTTGATCCATACCACAAAGATACAGGTAAAAAGTGAAATGGTAAGAACAACAGACCAACTATCATGAGTCATAATTATTAAAAACAGAAAAACGAGCAACAGATTAAAACTATTTTAAAAAACACAGGTCTAACTATTGTAAGAAGTATTCATCTTTAAAACCCTTTTATCATGAAAAAATTATTTTTATTCGTACTCGTCCTTAGCACTTCCATTGTATTTTCTCAAAAAAAGCATCCACAGGAACCCAATTTTACTACCGAACAAAAAGCACAGTTGATTGTTAAAAAAATGACGAATGGTTTGGATTTAGAAACGAATCAAGCAAACAAAATAAAACCGATTATTATTGCCAAAATCAATAAAATGGATGCGTTAAAAAAACAACACAAAGCAACTAAAAAACCTCTTAGTTCCGACGAACGTTTTAAACTTGCCATGAATAGACTGGATGATGAGGCACAACTTCATCAGCAAATGAAAAAAATATTAAACAAGCAACAATACCAAACTTGGATACTCATGCATGCAAAACACAATCGTCATCAAAAAGGTGTTCGTGCTAAAAAAAGAAAGCACAACAAGCACACTTCATAATCAAAAAAATCCCTGTTTAGGTAGACTAGACAGGGATTCTTTTTAAAACAAAATCAAACGTTACTCTACCTTTAGTTCTTGCCCTATAGATAAATTATTACTTTGTAAACCATTCATTTTTTTTAATGCATCAATGGTAATGTGGTATTGTTTAGAAATAGAATACAAAGTTTCTTTTTGTTGTACTACATGGTAATTTTTTCTTTTTACATGTGGCTTTAGTTTTAACACATCTCCTTGGTGAATGGTATTACCTGTTAAGTTGTTAAACGTTTTTAAATTGTCTACAGAAATCCCATAACGTTTCGAAATTCCGTACAACGTATCTTCATCTGTTACAACATGTATTGCACCATGGTTGTTGTATTCTTTAGGTTGTACTACTTCCTCTACCACTTCCTTTTCTTCTTTTTCCTCAGAAACAGGTATTCCTTTAAACACACCTTTTAACACCAATTTATCGTACTGATCTAACTGATACTTTTCTATGTAACTAATTAGTTTTTTAGGATATCTAGGATCGGTAGCGTAACCTGCTTTTTTCAACCCCTTTGCCCATCCTTTGTAATCGTCTTCTTTTAATTGAAACAGACTTGCATACCTAAATCTTGTGCTTAAAAACAAAGAGTGATCTTGAAATGACGTTGCAGGATATTTGTATTTTCTAAAACACTCTCCTTTAGCATCATCATCATGATACACACGAGCTCCCTTCCACCCTTTGTGACATTTAATTCCAAAATGATTGTTAGACTTTGCAGACAGCTCACTCCTTCCACTACCCGATTCTAAAATACCTTGTGCCAAAGTGATACTTGCAGGGATTTTAAACTTTTTCATTTCGTCCATAGCTAAAGGAGCATACTGTTTTACATAAGCCAGTGTGGTACTATTTAAATTGGTTTTGGCCGTTTTTTGAGTTTTTACAACTACTTTTTCTACCTCTTTTACCACTTCTTTTGTTGGCACTACCTTTACCTCTTTATCGGCAACAACATTTACCGGTTTTTTAACCGTATTTGATGTTACTTTTTTAGTAGAACCACATGCCCATAAAAGTATAGAAAAGACAATAACTAAGCATTTTTTCATAAAATAATCGGTTTGTTTTTTTGTTTTAACTGTGTATTTATTCCTTCAATTCCTTGTAAACCTCCTGTGTGAATGGCTAAAATTTTACTCCCTTTTTTAAATTGATTATTTTCAACTCTATCTAAAACACCAAACATCATTTTTGCCGTATAAATAGGATCTAACGGAATCGTTGTCTCTTTTTTAAATTGATTGATAAAAGTAATTAATTCATCAGACACTTTTCCATACCCTTTAAAATGATAGTCCGATATTACAGACCAATTTTGCTTATTGGGTTGCAAACTCTGAATTTCTTCTTTTACCCAAGCTCCTTTTAACGCTGGAAATATTAATATGTTTTGATTTTCACAAGCACTATTAATGATACCCGTTACCGTACCTCCCGTTCCCATGGCACAGGCAATGTGTGAAAAAACATCATCTTCTTTCGTTAAAATTTCTTCACAGCCCTTAATTGCTAATTCATTAGTTCCACCTTCTGGAATGATGTAGCTATTAGGAAATTCCTGTGCTAGTTTTTCTAAAAAAACTGTTTCTTTTTTATGCTGATATTCTTGTCTTGAAATAAATTTAAACTCCATTCCAAATTCAGCAGCTCGCTTTAAAGTAGGGTTTTGAGCCAACGTTTTCGGCACATCAAACCCTAACTCCTCACCACGAATAACTCCTACCGTTTTAAAATTGTATTCTTTTCCTGCAGCAGCAGTTGCCAAAATATGATTAGAATAAGCTCCTCCAAAAGTAAGCAAACACAGTTTGCCTTTATTTTTAGCATGGGCTACGTTGTATTTTAGTTTGCGGTATTTATTTCCCGAAATAAAAGGATGCAACAAGTCTTCTCTTTTTACATACAATTCTATTCCCTTTTCTTGTAGAATTGGTAAATGGATTTGTATGTTTTTTGAAATCATTAGTTATTGGTTATTTTATTGGCTTAGTTAATTGATTTACTAATTCTTATATCAAGAAGTATTTATATTTTAGAACTGTATTTAACTGATTAGTTCTCGATACATTTTTCTTTCGCTACGCTTCAAAAAATACTCGAACAGACGCAAAACAAGTAAAATTCTAATTTTTCATATTTTATCTCTCATTTCAATTTACAGTGAGGATGAAATATTAAAACAAGTTCAGCATGACAAATACATAAAATTGCTAATTACACATTGTCAATTGTTCATTGCTAATTACCCTTCTCTTTCAGAAATTTCTTCATCCAACTCAAAAAGCTCTTCCATGCATGCATCTAACGCATCTTTTTTGGCTTGATAGTTCTCAAAAAAAGTTCCATCAGCCGCATGTTTTTCATAATCTTCTGCCAGTTGATCGTCTAACTTTTTAATTTCATTTTCCAAATCAGCAATCGTACGTTCTACCTTGCTATACTTGTTTTTTATTTTTTTTAACTCTTTCTCTTGCTCCCTACTTAATTTACCTGCTTTTTTTTCTGTAGACTTTACAGAAGTCGTTACGGTTTTCATTTCGGCAGCACGCATGTCTTCTAACTTATGTGCTTCTAAAAAGTAATCTAAATCTCCTAAGTACTCTTTAATTACCTTGTCTTTAAAATAGAACACTTTTTCTGTTAAATCTTGTAAAAAATCACGATCGTGTGATACTAAAATCAAGGTGCCTTCAAAATTTTCTAAAGCTTGTTTTAACACGTTTTTAGACGCAATGTCTAAATGGTTGGTGGGCTCATCCATAATTAACACGTTAAAAGGCTCCAACAACATTTTACACAATGCCAAACGGTTACGTTCTCCTCCAGACAATACTTTTACTTTTTTATCTACATCATCTCCTTTAAATAAAAAGGATCCTAACATATCTCTTACCTTGGCTCTGTTTCCATCGTTGGCAGCATTTTCCATGGTTTCTAACAAAGTAATCTCCCCATCCAAATGCTCTGCTTGGTTTTGAGCAAAATAACCAATCTCTACATTATGCCCCAACTTAAGATGTCCTGTGTAATCGGTATCTCCTACCATCATTTTAGCTAAGGTAGATTTCCCTTGTCCGTTTTGCCCAACAAAGGCTATTTTAGATCCACGTTCTATTAACATGGCTACATTAGACAACACGTGTTTGTCTCCGTAATTTTTAGACAAACCTTCTGCCTCTACCACAACCTTACCTGGTTCTTTAGACAAAGGAAAACGAACATTCATTACCGCATTGTCTTCTCCATCTACTTCAATACGCTGAACTTTATCCAACTGCTTTATTAACGATTGTGCTAAAGAGGCTTTGGTGGCTTTGTAACGAAAACGCTCTATTAATTCTTCTTTCGCCTTTATTTCTTTTTCTTGATTTTTTTGAGCTTGCAATTGTTTTTCACGAATTTCATCTCTCAGCAATAAAAATTGAGAATAGGCTTTTTTGTAATCGTAAATTTGCCCTAAAGAAATTTCGATGGTTCTATTGGTTACATTGTCTAAAAACATTTTATCATGAGAAACCAATACCACAGCACCTGCATAACTTCTTAAAAAATTTTCTAGCCAAATAATAGATTCAATATCTAAATGGTTGGTCGGCTCATCTAACAATAAAATATCGTTTTGCTGCAACAGCAATTTGGCCAGTTCTATACGCATACGCCAACCTCCAGAAAAGGTATCGGTTAGCTTGTTAAAATCTTCTCTCTGAAAACCTAATCCTTGTAATATTTTTTCTGTTTCTCCTTGGTAGTTATACCCACCTAACAACTCGTATCTTGTTGTTTTTTCTTCTAAATCATGAATTAATGTGCCGTAGCTTTCACTTTCATAATCAGTCCTTTCTGCCAACGCAGCATTAATCTTTTCTATTTCAAGCTCTATTTTCTTAATTTCTGAAAACGCTTGGTAGGCTTCTTCTAAAATAGTACGCCCAGGAATAAAATCAATATCCTGACGTAAAAAACCCATTTGTATGTCTTTATCAAAGGCCAAAGTTCCTCCGTCACTAGGAATGTCTTTAGACAACACTTTTAACAGCGTAGACTTTCCCGCTCCGTTTTTCCCCACCAAACCTACTCGATCTCCTTTTTCTAATTTAAATGTAATTCCAGAAAAAAGATCAGTTCCATTAAAGGTAACTGTTAAATTATGTACGTTAACCATCTGTAATCTATATTGCTAATATCTAAAAAATACAGTGTATCTTTGTTTGCACAAACACACCCCATGCGTGTCTTTAATTTTATTACTAGAGACCTTGCGAAAATACCATAAATTAAGAAACCATGTCTACAAAAAAAAGTAAACTATACAGCATATTTACCTCTAAATGCCCACAATGTAGAGAAGGCGATTTTTTTGAGCATCCATTTTCCTTTAACATACTTAAAACAACCAAAGCCAAAGAGCATTGTTCTAATTGTCATTTAAAATACATGCGAGAACCTTCTTTTTTTTACGGGGCTATGTATGTAGGCTATGGTATCAGTGTTGCTTTAGCCGTTGCTTTCTATGTAATTAGTACTGCTTTTTTTAGTTTAAGCATTACTGGTAATTTAATAGTAATTACTGTAGGCTTACTTGTACTAGCTCCTTGGTCTTTACGACTGGCTAGAATCATTTGGATTCATCTTTTTATTAAATATGCGAAACATCCTGCGGATAGAGTGCTGTAAATCTTTCAATACTTAATTCTTTCTCTAAAGGCTGATTATTTTCTACATGTTGGTATAGTTTTTTTGCAGCCGTAGGTGCAATCATTACGCCTCTAGTTCCTAATCCGTTAAACACAATTAAATTTTTATGTATAGGGTGTTTTCCTAACAAAGGTCTTCTATCTTTTACGGTAGGTCTAATTCCTCCAAATTGCTCTAACACTTGATAAGGAACGGTTAACATACTGTTTAGTTTCTCTAGCAATTCTTTTCTTCCTTTTGAAGTAGCACCTAGTGTTTTATCTGTCCAATTAAAGGTAGCACCTACCCAATACACATCTTCTCCCATAGGCAATACAAACAAAGCCGATTTTATTTGTTCACTTAACTTTAGATCGGGTGCTTTAATAAACAACATCTCTCCCTTAGTTCCTGTTAATGGCAAATAATTAAAATATGGATTCTCTTTAAGCCCATACCCTTCTGCAAACACCACTTTTTTAGCTTGCATATTTTTATACGTTACGTGGTTTTCTCCAACCTCTAACGCTTCATATTCAAAAGAATCTGACAAAAATTGATGTTTACTTTTTAAATATGTTGTATAATCTTCTAACATTTTTTTAACCAATACTCTACCCGTACCTTTTACCTCTCCAAATCCTTCAAAATACTGAACTCCGTGTACTTTATTTTTTAAAATTTTAGGATTCATGTATTTTTCTAACAAAGGATTGTCACAAGCCATAAACCAATTGTTTTGATCTTCTATAGACTTAAAAACCTTTAACGTTTCAAAATACATAACATATTCTTTCTTTAGTCTTTGAGATATCTCTTTGTAAAAAGGAACTAAATTTTCTAATTGCTCATCTGCATTCCACACCGGTGTAAAACGCTTTAAAATAACAGGATTAAAAACACCCGCAGCCACACGAGAAGAAACCTGTGAAGCATTGTCTAACACCACAAAAGAATGTCCTTTGTCTTCTAACTCTTTTGCCATGGCCATTCCTGCCAATCCAAACCCAACAATAATATAATCTACTTGCATGCTTGCAAATTTACAATTTTAAGAAATCGTGAGATATTAAATTTCAACTTATTAATTATGAGTATATTTGCCAATGAAACGTATCAACTCCTTACTTTTTTCAAGAATACCTGCTTATGAAGAAAAAACTAACCATTAAAGACATCGCTAAAGAACTTAAAGTATCTATCTCTACAGTTTCTAAAGCACTGAATGATAGTCACGAAATAGCGGATGTTACCAAAAAACGAATTCAAGTATACGCTAAAAAAAACAACTACAAACCCAACTTTAACGCACTTAGTCTAAAAAACAAAAAGACAAAAACCATTGCCGTTTTAATTCCTAACATGCTTAAATACATTTATGCACAAGTTTTTAATGGAATAGAACAAGTTGCCAACGAATTGGGTTATAAAATTATTACCTGTGTTTCTAACGAAAAAACCAGTAAAGAAATAGAAATTTTAGAAATGCTTTCTAACGGTAGTATTGATGGTTTTATTATTTCTCCTGCTTTAGAAACTAGTATTAATAAAGAATACACGCACTTTCAAAATGTTTTAGACGAAGGCTTTCCTATTGTAATGTTTGATAGAGTTCCTAAAGAAATAGATTGCGACAAAGTAATGATTAAAGACCACAAAGCTACTTTTAATGCCGTAGAACATTTAAAAAACACCGGATGTAAAAACATTGCTTTTGTGTCTACTCACAAAAAATTAAGCAGTACCAAAAAGAGAAAAAAAGGATATTTAAAAGCTTTAGAAGAATTTAACTTGCCTGTTAACGAAGCTACCATGATAGATTTAACAGACATGAACTACAAGCAGTACGAAAAAGCACTAACTCCCATGTTAGAGCAACACAAAATTGATGGGGTGATTACTACCAACGAAGCTACTGGAATTGCCGTACAAAAGGTGGCTCAAAAATTAGGTTATAAAATTCCTGAAAATTTTTCTGTGATTGCGTTTTCTAACGGTATTTTAGCAAGACACGCTAGTCC
>CALHCC010000036.1 GCA_937930675.1 uncultured Flavobacteriaceae bacterium | reverse complement strand
GTCTGTATTTAATTATTCACGAGAAGTTTATCAATACGGGTTGATGATGGCGTTTTTTTGTACCGTTTTACCTTCGTATTTAGTATCGTACGCTATTCAAAAATTGGGAACTTCTAAGTTTGCTATTATGGGGAGCATAGGACCTATTTTTACGATTTTATTAGCCGCTATTATTTTAGGAGAAAGTATTACTTTAGTACAAATGATAGGAGTTGTTATTGTGATTTTTGGGGTAAGAATTGTAGTTAAGAAATCATAAAGAAGCACTGAAGTAAATTAGTAATTTGTAAAGTAGATTGAGAACAAGAGTATATCTAAAATATTCGTTTAAAACCTGTTAATAATTAGTTAACTTTAGTGCTTGTATTCGTTGAATAAAGCTTTAAATTTAGCTTAGCCAAAACAACCAAATTCTTTTATGAGTCAAGAAACCAAGTATACAGAAGATAATATTAAATCCTTAGACTGGAAAGAGCACATTAGAATGCGACCAGGAATGTATATTGGTAAATTGGGAGACGGGTCTTCTCAAGATGATGGTATTTATATCTTGATTAAAGAAGTAATAGACAATTCTATTGATGAATTTGTAATGGGAGCCGGAAAAAAGATAGAAATTTCGGTAAAGGATGATTTGGTGAGAATTAGAGATTATGGACGTGGAGTTCCTTTGGGGAAACTAGTAGATGTAGTTTCTAAAATGAATACGGGGGGGAAGTACGATTCTAGAGCTTTTAAAAAATCGGTAGGGTTAAACGGAGTAGGTACCAAGGCTGTGAATGCATTGTCTAGTAATTTTTCTATTCAGTCTATTAGAGATGGAAAAACCATTACTGCCGAATTTCAAAAAGGAGAATTAATTCATAAAACAGATTTAGAAGATACTACTGCCAGAAGAGGAACGCGAGTACTTTTTAATCCCGATCCAACCATTTTTGTAAACTACAAATTCCGTAGTGAATATGTAGTGAAAATGATTAAAAACTACGTATATCTAAATCCAGGACTAACCATTGTTTTTAATGGGGAAAAATACCATTCTGAAAACGGATTAAAAGACTTATTAGAAGAAAATATACACGAAGATACGCTGTCATACCCTATTATTCATTTAAAAGGAGATGATATAGAAGTAGCGTTAACGCATAGTAAAACGCAATATAGCGAAGAGTATCATTCTTTTGTAAATGGACAAAATACCACACAAGGAGGGACACATCAAAATGCGTTTAGAGAAGCAGTAGTAAAAACAGTAAGAGAGTTTTTTGGAAAAAATTACGAAGCCTCGGATGTTCGTAAATCCATTGTAGGAGCTATTTCTATCAAAGTAATGGAGCCTGTTTTTGAGAGTCAGACCAAAACCAAATTAGGGTCTACGGAAATGGGAGGAGAATTACCTACAGTAAGAACTTACATTAACGACTTTGTAAAAACGCATCTAGACAATTATTTACATAAAAACCCAACAACGGCAGAAGCGATTCAGCGTAAAGTAATGCAGGCTGAAAAGGAACGTAAAGAATTATCTGGAATAAGAAAAATAGCAAGAGAACGAGCTAAAAAAGCAAGTTTGCACAATAAAAAATTACGCGATTGTAGAATTCATCTAGCAGATGCTAAAAAAGAAGGACATTTAGAAACTTCTTTGTTTATTACCGAGGGAGATTCTGCGAGTGGTTCTATCACCAAATCTAGAAATGTAAATACACAGGCCGTATTTAGTTTAAAAGGAAAACCCTTAAACTGCTATGGCCTAACTAAAAAGATTGTGTACGAAAACG
This sequence comes from uncultured Flavobacteriaceae bacterium, assembly GCA_937930675.1. GTDB lineage: Bacteria > Bacteroidota > Bacteroidia > Flavobacteriales > Flavobacteriaceae > Wenyingzhuangia. Next base: position 23,887 of record CALHCC010000036.1, on the reverse strand, counting down.
AGGAATTTAACTTGTTACAAGCTGCTTTAAATATAGAAGATGGTATTGAGAATTTAAGATACAACAACGTAATTATTGCTACCGATGCCGATGTGGATGGTATGCATATACGTTTGTTGTTAATTACCTTCTTTTTGCAATTTTTTCCGGAAGTAATTAAAGAAGGACATTTATATATCTTAGAAACTCCTTTGTTTAGAGTACGAAATAAAAAAGAAACGATTTATTGTTATTCCGAAGAAGAAAAACAAGCAGCCATACAAAAATTAACAGGAAAACCTGAAATTACTCGATTTAAAGGATTAGGAGAAATTTCTCCAGACGAATTCCAGTATTTTATAGGAGATAATATTCGATTAGATCCTGTTATGTTAGATAAAGAACAGTCTATAGAATCTATGTTAGAATTTTATATGGGGAAAAACACTCCAAATAGACAAGAATTTATTATAGACAATTTAAAGTACGAACTAGATATTATAGAAGAGTAATCCATTTTCATCATTTTAAACCCGCATTTTTCCTAAAATATGCAAGACGACAGCAACCATCCAGAAGAAAACGAATTTGAGCATCACGAACAGCCCCAAGAAACCATTACCAAGGTTACAGGGATGTATAAAGAATGGTTTTTAGATTATGCTTCTTATGTAATTTTAGAACGTGCCGTGCCTGCCATTGCCGATGGTTTTAAACCTGTGCAAAGACGTATCATGCAATCTATGAAAGATTTAGATGATGGACGTTACAACAAGGTAGCCAATTTGGTAGGGCATTGTATGCAGTACCATCCGCATGGAGATGCTTCTATTTCTGATGCCATGGTACAAATTGGTCAAAAAGAGTTGTTGATTGATATGCAAGGGAACTGGGGGAATATCTTAACGGGAGATCGTGCTGCGGCTGCTCGTTATATAGAAGCTCGTTTGTCTAAATTTGCGTTAGACGTTGTTTTTAATCCAAAGACAACTCATTGGCAAGCCTCTTACGATGGACGTAGAAAAGAGCCTATTCATTTGCCAGTAAAATTTCCTATGTTATTGGCACAAGGAGGAGAAGGAATTGCGGTAGGATTGTCTACTAAAATTTTACCTCACAACTTTAATGAGTTGATTGATGCTTCTATAAAAATTTTAAAAGGAAGAAGTTTTACCTTGTTTCCAGACTTTTTAACGGGAGGAATTGTAGATGTTGCACATTACAATGATGGAAAACGCGGAGGAAAAGTAAGGGTAAGAGCCAAAGTATCTCAACAAGATAAAAAAACGTTGGTTGTTACAGAAATTCCATACGGTACTACCACGTCTTCGTTAATAGAATCTGTCATCAAAGCGAATGATAAGGGGAAAATTAAGATTAAAAAAATAGAAGACAATACGGCTAAGCATGTAGAAATTTTAATTCACTTGCCTACAGGTATATCTCCGGATAAAACCATAGATGCTTTGTATGCGTTTACCAATTGCGAAATTTCAATATCTCCGTTGTGTTGTGTCATTCAAGACCACAAACCTGTATTTATTGGAGTATCCGATATTTTAAAGATATCAACCAATAACACACTTCATTTATTAAAAAGAGAGTTAGAAATTCAGTTAGGGGAGCTAGAAGAGCAATGGCATTTTGCTTCCTTAGAAAGAATTTTTATAGAAAACAGAATTTATCGAGATATTGAAGAAGAGAGCACTTGGCCAGGAGTAATTTCTGCTATTGACAAAGGGTTAAAACCACATATTTCGCATTTAAAACGAGCAGTAACAGAAGAAGATATTACGCGTTTAACAGAAATAAGAATTAAACGTATTTCTAAGTTTGATATTGATAAGGCTAAGCAATTAATAGAAGGTTTAGAAGCTAAAATAGCTGAGGTGAAACATCACTTAGATCATTTAATTGATTTTGCAATTGATTATTTTAAAAACTTAAAAAGTAAGTATGGTAAAGAAAAGCCACGTTTAACAGAAATTAGAACCTTTGATGATATTGTAGCAACCAAAGTGGTAATGCGTAACGAAAAATTATACGTAAATAGAACAGAAGGTTTTGTAGGTACATCGTTAAAAAGAGATGAGTTTGTTGCCGATTGTGCCGATATTGATGATGTTATTATTTTCCGAAAAAATGGAAGTATGATGGTTTCTAAAGTAGCACAAAAAACCTTTGTAGGAAAAGATATTTTACACGTAGCCATCTTTAAAAAAGGAGACAAACGTACCACGTATAATATGATGTATAGGGACGGAAAAAGCGGGCCAAGTTATATGAAGCGTTTTAATGTAACTTCTGTTACTAGAGATAGAGAGTACGATTTAACAGCAGGAACTAAAGGTTCTGTAGTTTGGTACTTCTCTGCCAATCCTAACGGAGAAGCAGAGCAAGTGGCTATAGAATTAAAAAGATTACCTGGGTTAAAAAAGACCAAATGGGATATTGATTTTTCAGACTTATTAATCAAAGGAAGATCTGTAAAAGGAAATTTAATTACCAAATATCCTGTTAAAAAAATAGAGTTTAAATCGGCAGGTACTTCTACATTAAAGCCTCGTAAAATTTGGTTTGATGATACGGTACAACGTTTAAACGTGGATGGTAGAGGAGAATTGTTAGGAGAGTTTACCTCAAATGATAAACTATTAATAGCAACTCAATCTGGGAAAATTAAAACCATGACTCCCGAACTAACCACTCATTTTGAAGAAGATATGGTGGTATTAGAAAAATGGATTCCTAACAAACCCATTTCTGCTATTTATTACGAAGGAGAAAAGAGTAAGTATTACGTAAAACGTTTTGTAATCGATCAGTCAGATAGAGAAGAAAGTTTTATAAACGATCACGAAAAAACAAAATTAGAAATTATTTTAACAGATTACAGACCTAACGTAGAGGTAGTTTTTAGTAAAAGAAATTTAGAGAATATAGTTGTTGATTTAGAAGATTTTATTGCCATAAAAGGAATAAAGGCTTTAGGAAACCAGTTAACCGAGGATAGAATTAAACTAGTAAACAGATTAGAACCTTTGCCTTATAAAGAAATTAAAGTTGAAATAGAAAATGAAGAAGATCAACAAAAAGAAAAAGACCAACAAAAATTATTTTAATTAATGCTATTTAATTCTATTGAGTATTTTGTTTTTTTAATGCTCATCTTTTCTTTGTATTGGGTTTTATTAAAAAATAAGACCAAACAACAAAATATTTTAATACTAGTATCAAGTTACGTGTTTTATGGATGGTGGGATTATAGATTTCTTTTTTTAATTCTATTTAGCACTGTATTAGATTATACTTTATCATTATATATACATAAGACAAGTAAAAAAGTGTATAAAAAAATATACCTCTACGCAAGTTTGTCTTTTAATTTAGGATTACTATTAACATTTAAGTATTTTAACTTTTTTATAGAGAGTTTTGAAAGTATAATGAATGTGTTTAATATTCATGTAAATCATTATAGTTTAAAAATTATTCTTCCTGTAGGAATATCTTTTTATACTTTTCAAACTTTAAGTTATACAATAGATGTTTATCGAGGTCAATTAAAGCCTACTAAAGATTTTGTTGCTTTCGCCTCTTTTGTTACTTTTTTTCCACAATTGGTAGCAGGGCCTATAGAGAGGGCTAAAGATTTATTACCTCAATTTTTTACCACAAGAAAATTTGAATATGATTTTGCTGTAAGCGGTATCAACTTAATTATTTGGGGATTATTCAAGAAAATTGTCATAGCGGATAGCTGTGCTGTGTATGTTGATTATATTTTTGATCAATATCAAACTCAGAATTCTTTTACTTTAATGTTAGGGAGTATATATTTTGCTTTTCAAATTTATGGAGATTTTAGCGGATATACAGACATTGCTATTGGTACAGGTAGGTTATTAGGATTTAATTTAAAACCTAATTTTCAAACTCCTTATTTTTCTAGAGATATAGCAGAATTTTGGAGAAGATGGCATATTTCTCTAACCACTTGGTTTAAAGATTATATTTATATCCCTTTAGGAGGTTCTAAGGGAGGAGTTGTTAAACAATTAAGAAATGTGTTTATCATTTTTTTAATCAGCGGGTTTTGGCACGGTGCGAATTGGACTTTTGTTTTTTGGGGGTTGATTAACGCAATATATTTTATACCACTAATGTTGTTAAAAAATAATAGAAAAAACACAAGTGAGATTGTTTTTACAATACATTCGGTATTTAAAATGATTGTTACCTTTATAATTACTTGTATTGCTTGGGTGTTTTTTAGAGCAGATTCAATTACAATAGCAATGGATTATATCCGTAAAATGTTTTCTTTTAATTTCTCTAAATTAATAACTTACACAAATATTGAGAGATATAACGTAGAGGTAGTGCCATTAATTTTTCTTTTTTTAATACTTGAATTATTTGCTGTTAACCATGAAACACCGATAAGAGGTAAAATGAAGTTTTTTAAAACACTCATATTATTGTTATTTATCATAGTTTTTGGGGTTTATTCCGATCAAAAAGAATTTATTTATTTTCAATTCTAAAAAAACATGAAACGTTTTTTAATTTATTTTTTTAAAATTATAGCATGTGTTTTATGTATGCTATGTGTTTTAGATTTTACCTATACATTAGTAATAAAAAACAGTGTTCCAAGGAATAAATTTAGATATGCATTATCACTCAAAAACAGACATTATGATGCCTTGTTTTTAGGGTCTTCAAGAGTGGAGAATAGTATTGTTACTTCTGAATTTAAAAAACAGGGTTTTAGTATTTTGAATATGGGAATATCTGGAGCAAAGCTGGGAGATACTTATTTTTTATTAAAATTATTAAATGAAAATAAAGTAACTTTTGATAAAGTTTTTGTTCAAGTAGATTATTTATACAACGAAGATGGAATTGTTTTTACAGAGGCGAGGAAGGCTTATTTAATTCCTTTGATAAGAGATGAAAATGTAAAACAGATTTTTAAAAAATATGATGATGATTTTTTGTGTAACTATTACATTCCTTTTTATAGATATGCTAAGAATTCATATAGAGTAGGTTTTAGGGAGTTTTTTAATTCATTATTAAATAAAGGGCCAAGATATAGTTTAGAAGATGGATATGTACCTAGGTATAATGTAGCTAAGCATAAAAAATTTATTTTACCTAAGCATAAAATAAAAAAATCTAAGGTTTTGGAAGAAATAAACAATCTTTGTGAAAGTATAAACCTGACTCCTGTCTACTTTACAGCTCCTTTCTGTAATAATTTGATTAATGAACAATTCTTGGTAGAGCTAAAGAATGATCTTAATAACTTTTTTGATTATTCTAAAGTTATAGAAAATGATGAAAACTTTGATGATTGTCAACATTTAAATGATAAAGGAGCTAGAGAATTTACAAATCAATTAATTAGAGACTTTTTTGAGTAATTTATTAGTTATGTGTTTAGTTTTAGGATGATTAATATTATAACAAGTTTTATAAAATACTATACTCGTTCGTAGTCGTGTTTATTTTAATAACGGTACTGTAGGGGATTTTAAAATCAAAAGAATCTTTTAAATCTGTTTGAGTAATGTAAGCCAAAATACTTCTCATCACTCCTGCATGTGTTACAATAAGCGTGTTGTTTTCGGTAAGATTTTTATAGAAATCTACACTTCTATGGTATAGGTCTATATAACTTTCTCCATTAGTTACAGGAATGTTTACAAAATCTTCCATCCAAGGGTTTATTTCTTCTAACGGAATATCGTTCCAAGGTACTAGTTCCCAATCACCAAAATTGAGTTCTTTAATTGCAGCGTTTGTTTGAAAACTTGGATTTATTTTATGAGCTAACTTTTTACATCGTTGTAAAGGGCTACTGATGACCATGTTTGGATGTACGGATGTAATTTTTTCTAAGACAAAATTAGCTTCGTCTTCAAAATTATCGGCAACATCAATATCAGCTTGTCCATAACAAATTCCTTTTTCAATATAAGGAGTGGTATGTCTTAGTAAATAAATAATCATAAAAGGAATAGTAAACTTAAATAAAAAACAACTTCGGTGAGTTGTTGTGTCGCTCCAGCACAATCTCCTGTGTAACCTCCAATCCACTTGTTAAAATAATTGGCTAGTAAGTATTTTGTAATCATTACAGGGATAAACACTAAGAATACCCAAATGTTTTGAAAAAGTAACAGAGGTAGAATAGCAAAAAATCCTCCAATCAATACATCTTTGAATTGAATGTTTAGCGTAGCTTGATTCACTTTACTTTTATCGATGTCTTGTACATAAGGAGTGGTGTACACAAGCGTAGTGGCTGCAAATCTACTGATAGCGTGCCCGGAAATGATTGCAAAGAAACAAGAACGAGTGTCTAAATCTATTAATGCTTGGTGTTTAATAGCTAGCAAAAGTCCAAGACCTACCACACCGTAGGTTCCTACTCTGGAATCTTTCATAATACTTAAAATTTTTTCTTTGTTCCATCCTCCGCCAAAACCATCGCATACATCTGCAAAACCATCTTCATGAAAGGCTCCTGTTAACCAGATGGTGTTAGCCATACTTAATAATACAGAAATAGAATTGTTAAAAAAAAACTCAGCCAAATAGTAAATAATAGCTCCCCAAATTCCTACCATAATACCTATTAAAGAAAAATAGCGATTGCTTTTTGTGAGCATTTCTGATGAATGATGAATGTGTTTAGGGCAAGGAATTCTTGTGAAAAATAAAATAGCAGTTAGAAAAATATCGATTTCCTTTTTAAAAGACCTAAGATTCATGATTCAAAATTTATAAGAAGTAGCATTGAGTTGTTTTATGAGTGAGTCTACTGAATTTATTTGGTACTCACATTCGCACTCTCAAAACTAGCCATTTCGTTTAAAAAGTTTACGGCAGAGGTGACTAAGGGGTAAGCTAGAGCAGCACCAGTACCTTCTCCTAATCTTAGTCCAATATTTAAAATAGCATCGGCTTTTAAAAATTGTAACATTTTAAGATGTCCTTGTTCGTTAGAACAGTGAGAAAAAATGCAGTGTTCTAAAACAGACGGATTGATAGCGTGGGCTACTAATAATGCTGAGGTGACAATAAAACCATCTACTAAAATTGTCATGTTTAGTGCAGCGGCTTGTAAAAAAGCACCTGCCATCATCGCAATTTCAAAGCCTCCAAACGCAGCCAATGCTTCTATTGGAGTTTGAATGTTAGTGTGTTTTTGTTGTGCTTTTTTAAGAGTTTCTAACTTAGTGTTTACTCCCTCGGTATCAAGTCCGGTTCCTTTGCCTACACAATGTTCTAAGGAGATTTGTGTAAAAAAACTCATGAGTAAGGCCGCAGAAGAGGTGTTTCCAATTCCCATTTCACCAAAACCAATAATGTTGGTGTTTTTAGAAAATTGTTGAGTTACCAATTCCTTTCCTTTTTTTAGAGCTTGTTTACAGTCTTCAATACTCATAGCAGGAGCCGTGGTATAATCTAACGTACCGTATTTAATTTTTGCATGAATTAGGTTGGGTATTTCTTTAAAGTCAAAATTAACTCCAGCGTCTATAATACGTAAGTTGATGTTGTTCTGCTTACAAAAAACATTAATAGCAGCTCCTCCTTGTAAAAAATTAAATACCATTTGAGAAGTTACTTCTTGTGGAAAAGGACTTACAGCATGTTTTTGTACCACACCATGGTCTCCAGCAAATACAAGAATAGTGGGTTTAGAAAGTGTAGGCCTAAGTGTGTTTTGAATACTTCCTATTTTAAAAGCAATTTCTTCTAACATACCTAAAGAACCTATTGGTTTTGTTTTGGTGTTGATACAATGCTGTAATTTTTCTAGTAGCGTATTCATGTTTTGTTATAGATGTTATACTTCTTAAAAATCTATTTTGGTTGTGTCTTGTTAGCAAAGAACAGAAAACCTTGCTTACTAGCAGCAAGGTTTTGTATTAAAATAACTTTTGAACTTCTTGTTGAATAAATTCTTGAGCTAATAAAATAGGATATTCTTTAGATGTTGTTTCTTCTTTTAAAGCTTTAGAAAGTTCTTGTCCTGTTTCTATATGTTCCTTCATACTTTGGGCAGTAATCATGTTTAACGTAGTTTGTTTAGCTACTTTAATTAAATTCCAACATTCGCTACCTACATATATTTGTTGTACCAAATTATGCTCAAATTCTGTGTTAATTTGATGAATTAATAACTGAGCATAATCTATTTTGTTAAAATCAAGAGGTTTTAATCTCTCCGTAAGATTGTTAAATTCTATGCGTTCTAAAAACAAAGTCATTCGTTCATAGGCCTGTAATCGTATCGGAAGACTTTCTTTTTTTTTGTCTGCAAAGAGTTCGTATTTTCGTTTGCTATGCTCTTCAGCAACAAATTGTTTTAAAAAGTAAGCGGCAACTCCTCCTGTAACTAAAGAAGGAATGGTGTATTTTAAAATTTCTATAATTTCGTTCATTGAGTGTTTGATATTTTTAGCGAATATAAAAGTTAGTTTTTGCCTGTCAAAATATCAATTTCTTTTAAAATGATTACTTTTAACCAATAGATATAAAATATAGGTCTGTGTTTCAGTTTTTACAATTTAGTTTCATTGATGTTTTAGACATTTTATTGGTCGCTTTTTTATTGTACAACGTGTACAAATTGTTAAAAGGTACGGTAGCTATTAATATATTTATAGGTATTGCGATTGTATTTTTAATTTACAAAGTAACAGAGGCTTTAAATATGGAAATGTTGAGCTCTTTGTTGGGGAATTTAATTAGCGGAGGAGCTATTGCGTTGATAATTATTTTTCATCCCGAGATGCGAAAATTTTTGTTGATGTTAGGGTCTACCAATTTAAAAACCAAAAAGAATTTTATAAAACAATTAAAGTTTTTAAAGGCAGAAATTGCTATAGATTTAGATGTAGAAACGATTGTGAATGTTTGTGAAAAATTTAAATCTTCTAAAACAGGAGCATTAATTGTTATTGAGAGAAATAGCAATTTAGAATTTTTACAGGAAAGAGGAGATTTGATGAACGTTGAGGTAAATGGACCTATTTTAGAAAGTATTTTTTTTAAAAATAGTCCCTTACACGATGGAGCTGTAGTGATTAAAGGAAATTATATTGTAGCAACGCGTGTGGTATTACCGCTTTCAGACAAACAACTGCCTAGTAGATTTGGTTTAAGGCATAGAGCTGCTATTGGTGTTTCAGAAAAAACAGATGCTATTTGTATTTTGGTTTCTGAAGAAACTGGAGAAATATCTTTTGTTGTAGATGGTGAATTTAAATTATACAGTTCTAGTAGTGAGTTACAAGAAAAAATAAGAATGTATTTAAGTTAGAAATCTCTAATCACTTCGTTTTTATCCCATTTTAAATCGCTTAATACAGATGATTTTACACCAATAAAAAAGTTATAAGAACTGTTGTTGCCAATTGGACTCCAATTAAAACTCATATTCCAACTTCTTAGGTCTCTCGAAAATCTAAAGCTTGTAAAGGTAACTCCTTTATTTACAAAATCGTATCCAGAGGAAACACCTACTTGCCAACCCGGACTTAATTGAATGTCTCCTGAAGCGGTTAAAGAGTTTGACGTAATTCTATTTTCTCCTAAACGATTACTGTAAGCAGATGTGTATGAGAAACGTAAGTTCCATGGCATGTTAGAAATGTATTGCGGTAATGTAGTAATATCTTCGTCTTTACTAGGGGTTGTGTCTTCAATAGCTCTTTGTCGGGTGTTGTTTAAACTGTCTCCAAATAGATTTTGATCGTGTGGAGTTTCTTGTTCTGTTTCGTCGTCTTCTTTTTTTGGATCTTTATTTTTACCAAAATCTTTGCTAGAAAAAGAATACCCAGTATTAAAGTTTGCTGCTGTTATTCTAACCAAGGGACCTCCATTTTTGTAGCTGAGAGCATCAATTACAACATTGGTTCCGTTGCTTCTTTGGGCTAAAAGATAGGGGTCAAAAGTGGCTCCAAAATTAATATTTATTTTTTTAAATATCGTAGTACTTCCACTCATATTAATAGGTCTTAATTTAAAACTCTCAGCTGTAAAATCGTAAGAGCTACTAAAATTTAGAGAATTTAAAATATTTATTTTTTTATCTTCCCCTTCCAAACTTTTTTTGTCTTTTACTTTGGCTTCTAAACTATTGGCTAAGCTAAAACTAAGGATATTAGAGGTTCCTCTAGAAGGTCGTCCAAAAACAAAATTATCAAATTCGGAGAAAAATGCGGTATTTCCGTTAGTGTCAGTTTGTATTTCATCAAAATAAAAACTGAAATCAGGAGTATAGGTGTAGGTAATGGTGGGTCTTATAGTGTGTCTAATAGCTTTAAGATTACTGTTCTTAAATTTAAATAACCCATAAATAGTAGTGCTTAAAGAGGCACCCGTGTTAAAAGTTCGATAAGCGCTAAATCCTGAAATAGTATCTCTTACTACTTCTCCTGCATTTTCGTCAAATCGAGTATCTAAACTTTCTAAATCCCATACTTCTTGATAAGAAACATTTGGTGATAGTGTAAAATGTTTTAAAACTTTTGTATTGGTACTTAAACTTACATTATGTCTTGCTCCTGTTCTTGCATCACTAAATAGTTGATCAGAGAAAAACAAATCTTCTGTGGTGTCTACCCTGTTCTCGGCATTTAAGGTATAACTAACTCCAATGTTTTGTAAAGCATTTTTTTTAGCACCGTTTTTGGGAGCAAAAGGAAACTGTCTATCCATGTTTATTTGTAAGGAAGGTAGGGTTGCGGTAACGCGTTCTGTATTTGTGTTTTGCCTGTGATCCGCAGACAAAGTCATTCTAAAAGGAGTTCCTACAAAATTTTTAGAATAAGAAATGGACGAGCGTAATTCGTTGGTAAGTGTAGAAGGTCTGTTGACTTCGTTCACAGATTGTCTAAAAAATTGACTACTTCCTAAATTTACAGAAGTTCTAAAAGTACTGTTAGGGGACGCTTTGGCATCTTGACTATGATTCCACTGTATGTTAAAATTTTTACGAACACTAAAGTTTGATGATCCTTGAAAACCTGTAATTAAATTGTCGTATTTAAAGTTAAATCTACCTCCAAATCGGTATCGAACTTTATAATTGGTACTAATTTCTGTACCCCAACTACTGTTAGAATAAATATCCCCTGTTAAGCTTAAATCAAAATAATCATTCCCTGCAAAATAATAACCTCCATTTTGTAAGAAAAAACCTTGATTAAGAGACTCACCGTACGTAGGGAAAATAATTCCAGAAGCTTTACTCTTAGTTAGCGGAAAGTAAGCGAATGGAAAAAATAGAGGAGTAGGAACATCTGCTAATACCAAATTGGTAGTTCCTGTAATAATTTTTTTACCCGGAACTATTTTGGCTTTGTTGGTCTTTAAATAATAATCTGGATTTCGTGGATTGGAGGTTGTAAAAATAATGTTTCTCACAAAAATAGTAGAATCGTTTACTCTTTTGGTTTTTTGACCTAAGGTGTTAATTCCATCTTGTTCTGTTTCTAAACCATAAATAATGGCTTTTTTGGTTTTATAATTAAATAATAAAGAATCTTGAGTGGTTTCGTTTCCTGTAGTTTTAAATACAGGTAGTTGAGAGTATTTTCCGTTCTCGTCGGGTATTCCTTTGGCTTTTACAATGTTTGTGTTGTAATCAATTAAAATTTCCCCAGAAGTAATGTCGTAAACATCGTAGGTTACATGTGCGTTGTTGTAGAGTTTTACTTTTTTATGAACTACGTCTTCTAAAATATAATCTTCGGCAGTATGCTCAATAACATAATCAATAGCCTCCTTTTTTTTAACAGGAGGAATGCTGTCGTTTTTAGTTATCGTATCGTTGGTAACTAAATTATTGCTAATTTCTGTTTTGGTATCTTGAGCATACGCAATTAAATTGCTTAAACTCATGGCTAAAACCGTGAAAAGAATGTAAAGTCTATTTGTTTGCAATGCTTTTAGTCCTATTTTTGTTTGGTCAATATAGGCAACAAAACAGATGCCAATTTACGAGTTCAAAAATAATTAAATTTTATAGATGAAATTGATTCCTATATTTAAATATCATAAGTTTTCAATGCTATTTTTAAAAGTAGTTTTATTTACACTCCTATTTATAGGAGTAAATACGGTATTTGCACAAAAAAACAAGCCGTTTATTGTGGTTTTAGATGCAGGTCATGGTGGTAAAGATCCTGGGAAAATTGGATATAAAGGAGCTAAAGAAAAAGATGTAGCTTTAAATATTGTGTTAAAAACAGGGAGGATACTAGAGTCTTTACCGGGTGTAAAGGTAATGTATACTCGTAAATCTGATGTGTTTGTAGATTTGTGGAAAAGAGGAAATATAGCCAACGATGCAGATGCAGACTTGTTTGTGTCTGTACACTGTAACGCACATACCAGTCAGGCCATTGGTTCCGAAACTTGGGTATTGGGGTTGCATGCCAATGAACGTAATTTTAGAGTAGCGAAAGCAGAAAATGAAGTGATTTTGCAAGAAGAGAACCATCAGGAACGTTATCAGGGTTTTGATCTTAAATCTCCTACTTCTGTGATTGGTTTGTCTTTAGAACAAGAAGAATACCTAGATAAAAGTTTATTGTTAGCAAGTTTAATTCAAGAAGAGTTTGAGAAAAAATTAAATAGAGTAAATAGAGGAGTAAAGCAAGCAGGTTTTGTGGTGTTGTACCAAACCTACATGCCAAGTGTGCTGATTGAAACGGGTTTTTTAACCAATAGAATTGAAGGAAGATATTTGTATTCTAAACAAGGACAATTGCAAATGTCTAAAGCCATTGCAAATTCGGTAACAGATTATTACCAGAGACAACAGTTAAATGTAGCAACGATTGATACAGATGGTGTAATTTCTGAATCAGAAATTATAAATTCAACACCAGAGATCACAGAAACGTATGAAAGTGATCGTTATTATAAGGTACAGATTGCATCGAGTAAAAATAAAATTCGCACTTCGTCCTACAACTTTAAAGGTTTAAAAAACATAGATAGAGTTAAAGTAGGAAATTATTACAAGTATTATTACGGAAAATACACAAATCAAAACATCGCTTTAAAAGCAATGCAAGTAGCTAAAAACAAAGGTTATAAAAGTGCTTTTGTAGTAGCGTTTCATGCAGATGGAATGTTAGCTTCATCAAAAAAAGAAGATACATCTAACGTAATTACAGCTCAAAATTCAACAGTTTATTACAAAGTTCAAATAGCATCTTCATCAAAAAAAATAAATACACAACCATCTAATTTTAAAGGATTAACTCAAGTAAATGCTGTAAAAATAGGTAGGTATTATAAATACTATTTAGGAAATACAAAAAGTTATCACGAAGCCATACAATTGTTAAAACAAGCAAAATTAAAACAATACAGAAGTGCGTTTGTTGTAGCCTTTCTAAATAATCAAAGAATCACATTAAAAGAAGCTTTGAAAAGACAAACAAATTAAATATTTCTTATTTTCGCTGTATGATTAAAATGTCAAAAGAATTTAAAGCAGGTATTTCCGTTCTTTTAGTATTAGGGCTGTTTTACTGGGGGTTTAATTATTTAAAAGGGAAGAATTTATTTGTAGGTGCTTCCCAAAGTTATTATGTAACTTATGAGAATATTAAAGGTTTGCAAAAATCTAGCCCTGTTACTATAGATGGTTTAAGGGTAGGAAGTGTAACAGATATTCATTTTAACACCAATCCTAAAATTGAAGGAAACTTAATTGTGGAATTTGTAATAGAGGAAGATGTTCAATTCTCTAAAAACAGTATTGCTCGTATTTACTCTGGAGGAATTATGGGAGGGAAATCACTAGCGATTGTACGAAAAGAGGAAGGTGAAAAAGCGATACCAGGAGATTTTTTAAAAGGAGAAGTAGGTGCAGATATGTTGTCTAAACTAGATCCGATACAAGATAAGGTAGAGGGGGTTTTGGTAAGTGTAGACGCTGTAGCTAAAGATATTGATCATTTATTAAATGATGATACAATTTTAGAGTTGCAATCGAGTTTTAAGAAAATCAATTTGATTTTATCTTCTTTAGAAGCTACCTCTAAAAGTATTGATATTTTGGTGAAGAAAAACGATCGGACTTTGAATGAAACCTTAAACAATGTTGCCTTAACCTCTAATAATTTAAAAACGGTGTCCGATTCTTTAGCAAAAGTAAAATTGGTATCAATCACTAAAAAGTTAGATCATACATTGGCTAATTTAGACCATATCACCACAGGTATTTCTAAGGGAAATGGTACGGTAGGAAAACTTGTAAAGGATGAAAAGTTATATAACAATTTAGAAGCTGCTAGTAAAGAACTAGAGGAATTGTTAAGAGAGGTAAAAGAACATCCAAAACGATTTGTGCATTTTTCAATGTTTGGGAAAAAAGCAGCATCGTATAAAGAAACAGAAGTTAAAAAATAAAGTATGCAATTTATTCCGAATATCATTTTTATCCTATTACTAGGAATAGGGATTTATTATTTTGCAAGTAATGTAAAAAAGTTAGTGCGAAATATAAAACTAGGAAAAGATGTAGACAGAACCGATCAAAAATCGGAACGCTGGTCTAACATGATTCGCATTGCATTAGGACAATCTAAAATGGTAAGAAGACCTGTTTCTGGTTTTTTACATATCATTGTTTATGTAGGTTTTATCATCATTAATATAGAGGTTTTAGAAATTATTTTAGATGGTATTCTAGGAACACATCGTTTGTTTTTACCTGTTTTAGGAGCATCGTTTTATGGATTTTTAATAGGGACTTTTGAATTATTAGCTTTGTTAGTTTTTGTAGCCGTTGTTGTTTTTTGGATCCGAAGAAATGCGATGAATATTCAACGATTTTTAAGTAAAGAATTAAAAGGTTGGTCTAAAAATGATGGGAACAACATTCTGTATTTCGAAATGGTATTGATGGCTTTGTTTTTAATTATGAATGCTACCGATGTACATTTACAACAAGCAGGAGTGGGGAATGTGATAAGTCAATTCATATATCCATTGTTTTCAGGATTTTCTTTAGAGAGTTTACATGTTATTGAAAGAATTTCTTGGTGGATACATGTTGTAGGGATTTTGATCTTTTTAAATTATTTATACTATTCCAAACATTTACACATTTTATTAGCATTTCCTAATACGTTTTATGCCAATTTAAAACCGAAAGGACAGTTTTCTAACAACAAAAACGTAACGAAAGAAGTGCAGTTAATGATGGATCCGAATGCAGATCCATACGCAGCTCCTGCAGAAGACGAAGGAGAACCAGAAAAGTTTGGAGCAAGTGATGTAACTGATTTAAATTGGGTGCAGTTGATGAATGCGTACACGTGTACAGAATGTGGACGATGCTCTTCTGTTTGTCCAGCCAATTTAACAGGAAAAGAATTGTCTCCAAGAGCGATTATGATGAAAACCCGAGATCGATTAGAAGAAGTAGGGAAAAACATAGATGCCAATAAAGGAACTTTTAAAGATGATGGCAAACAATTATTAGGAGAAGGATATATTACTCAAGAAGAAATATGGGCTTGTACTAGCTGTAATGCCTGTGTAGAAGAATGTCCTGTAAATATAGATCCACTTTCTATTATTATGGACATGAGACAGTATTTAGTGATGGAAGAATCTGCAGCTCCGCAAGAACTAAATGCCATGATGCAGAATGTAGAAAATAACGGAGCTCCTTGGCAATACAGTCAAATGGATCGCTTAAATTGGATAAATGAGGAGTAATGGTTAATTATAAATGATTAATTGTTATGAGGAAAAACATAATAAAAGATAAAAGTTTTGCATTTGCGGTTAGAATCGTTAAGCTGTATGAATTTTTATCGATTAAAAAAGAATATGTTTTAAGTAAGCAACTTTTAAGAAGTGGTACTTCTGTAGGTGCTATGATTAGGGAAGCTGAACACTCAGAGACAAAAAAAGATTTTATACATAAAATGGCAATTGCTCAAAAGGAAATAAACGAAACGATTTATTGGATAGAACTTTTAAAAGAAACTGATTTTTTGAATAATGAACAGTTTGAAAGTGTACATAATGATGCTGTTGAAATTATAAAATTGATTACAAGCATTATTAAGACAGCAAAGTCTAAAAATAACCATTAACCATTTATCATTAATAATTATGATGACAGTACCAGTAATGGCAGATTTGTTTGCCGAAGGAAAAGAACCTGATGTTTTATTTTGGGTAGGGTCGGCAGGAAGTTTTGACGACAGAGCGAAAAAAATTACGAGGGCTTTTGTGAAGATTTTAAACAAAGCTAAGGTAAACTTTGCAGTGTTAGGAATAGAAGAAAGTTCTAGTGGAGATGCTGCAAAAAGAGCTGGGAATGAATTTTTATTTCAGATGCAAGCCATTACAAATATAGAAGTGTTGAATGCATACAATGTTAAAAAAATAGTAACTGCTTGTCCGCATTCTTATAATACACTTAAAAACGAATATCCAGAATTAGGAGGGAAGTATGAGGTATTGCACCACACACAGTTTATAGAAGAGCTAATTAATTCTAAGCAATTAGACGTTTCAAGTGCAAATATTAACAATAGTACCATTACTTTTCACGATCCTTGTTATTTAGGAAGGGCTAATAGCGAATACAATTCTCCAAGAGCTATTATTAAGGCAATGGCAGGAGCTAAGTTAATGGAAATGAAAAGAGCCAAAAACAATTCACTTTGTTGTGGTGCAGGAGGTGCTCAAATGTTTAAAGAGCCCGAAAAAGGAGCGATGGATATAAACGATTTACGTACGCAAGATGCTCTAGAAACAAATCCAGATATTATTGCTACAGGTTGCCCTTTTTGTAATACGATGCTTACGGATGGAATTAAAAATAAAAAGAAAGAAGAGAGTGTACAAGTAAAAGATGTAGCAGAATTGTTAGCAGAGTCTTTAAGTTTATAATAAAAAATAAAGAGTGACTTATCGGTAAAAGAAGAGTCACTTTTTTTTATGCACAAAAATATGAAGCATTGGATTCAAGCAGCTAGGTTACGAACGTTGCCGTTATCTCTTTCCGGAATTATTACAGGAACTTTTTTAGCAGCCAGCAAAGGTTTTTTTAAATGGGAAATTTGTGTTTTAGCTCTATTAACTACCATAGGTTTTCAGGTGCTTTCTAATTTTGCTAACGACTATGGAGATGGTGTTAAAGGAACGGACAATAACGAGAGAGTAGGACCCAAAAGAGCTTTGCAAAGTGGTGTAATTAGTCCAAAACAAATGCTGCGAGGTATTTATATTACAATTGTTGTTACGCTATTGCTTGCCATTGCATTAATTTATGTTTCTTTTGGAAGTGCTAATTTTATACTTTCTGTAGTGTTTTTTATGTTAGGGATTGCTTCTGTTGCTGCTGCAATAAAATATACGATGGGTAAAAATGCGTATGGCTATTCTGGCTTTGGAGATGTATTTGTGTTTGTGTTTTTTGGTTTGTTAGGTGTGGTTGGTTCAGAATTCTTGTACACGCAACAATTGAATGGATTCTCTTTTTTACCTGCTATAAGTATTGGCTTGTTTAGCGTAGCGGTGTTAAACTTAAACAATATGAGAGATCGAATTTCAGATAGCAATGCTCAAAAAAACACCTTAGCAGTAACGTTGGGAGAACGTAAAATTAAAATGTATCATTATACTGTGTTAACTATTGGTATGTTTGCTACACTTGTATATACTATTCTAAATGATGGTTCGATGGTTCGTTTTTTATATTTGTTAACCTATCTTCCTTTTATTAAAAATATAGAGACCGTCTTTAAAAACAAACAAGCTGTTTTGTTAGATTCAGAATTAAAAAAAGTAGCATTAACTACCTTTTTATTTTCTATAGTATTTGGGGTAAGTTTGTTAGAATTGTTATAAATTTGTTCTTATTTTTAAGATTGAAAAAACTACTTACATATCTTATTTTAGGAATTTATATCCTTGCTGCTTTTAAGCCTTATTTACCTGTGATTCAATATGCAGTAAATTACGACTTTTACAAAAATGTATTGTGTGAAAATAAAGCAAAACCAGAATTAAAATGTAATGGTAAATGTCATTTAATGAAACAAATGGCAGCAACTCAAGATCAAAATTCAACAACAAAATTACCGATTCCAAAGTTAGATTTATCAAAACTACCGCTATCCCCAATCGTAGCATATGTTGATATCCACCTACCTGTTTTTAGTGAGAATTCAGTAGCCAATTATGCGGAGAATACAGGTTTGGTAAACTCAGTTTGGTATGCTGTAGCTACTCCACCACCCGATAAACTATAATTTATTTCATATGTTTTTAGTGTATGCATTCCATTTTATTATAATGGAATGATATGTTCTAACACGTTTAAAATCATACATACTGTATGTAGATTAAAATTAAATTAGTTTATCAATCCAACTCCTAAATAACCTGAGTTTGATATAAGAATATAAGTTTTAAAAATTGTCTTTTCGAGTAATTTTCGATAGAAAATCGTATCAAGAAAGTCAGTTTTTAAACGAAAAATACAGTTCTCAATGTAAAATTCTTATAGAATTTTATTTGAACTAATCTATTTTCTTAAGTCGAGCTAACGTTACATAAATAGTAAAGGAGTTTTTTACCCATTTTAAAAATGTTTATTAAAAAAGCACACATTACTTTGTGTAGTATATTTTTGTTCTCAGTAATTTCTTATGCTCAAACAAGAGTAACATCTATTATAAAATCTAAAGAAAATAACGAAGTTTTATTAGGAGCAACAGTTAAAAACTTAAGTACAAATCAATCGACTGTAGCTAACGAAAAAGGAGAGTTTGTACTAGAAGTAAAAGATGTAAAAGAGATTTTAGAAGTATCGTATTACGGATACGAAACGTTAAAGGTAAAAGCCTCAGAAGTTTCGAGAATACTTTATTTAACGGCTAAATTAGAATCTTTAAACCAAGTAATTATATCGGCTTCTAGAACCAAAGAAAAAAAGCACGATGTACCTGTGGCTATTTCTGTAGTTACTAAAAAGAGTTTAAAAGAAATACAAGCCAATGATATTTCAGAAGTTTTAAATCAAAAACCAGGGGTTTTCGTGGCAGATTTAGGAAATGAACAACACATGACTGCCATCCGTCAACCTATCACTACCCGAAGTGTGTTTTTGTATTTAGAAGATGGATTGCCGATTCGTCCTGTAGGAATTTTTAATCATAACGCTTTGTTAGAAACCAATAATAATGCTTTACAAAATATAGAAATTATTAGAGGAGCTTATTCTTCTTTGTACGGTAGCGAGGCCATTGGAGGAGCTATCAATTACATTACAGAAAAGCCTAGTAAAGAACTTAGTTTAGATGTGGCTGCTAGAGCCAATAACATTGGATTTAGAAGGTTCGATGCAAAAGTATCTGGAACAGTAGGTAAAACAGGAATTTATGTGAGTTCTTACAGATCTTTAATAGAAGATGGGTTTAGAGAATATGGAGATTTTGAAAAATCTGCAGTAACAGCAAAAATCACACATGAGTTTTCAGAGAAGTTTCATTTAGAAGGAGCGTTAACTTATGTAGATTATTTTAGTGAATCTAGTGGTAGTATTAGACAAGCCGCTTTTGATGCTAAAAACTTTTCTTCGGTACATTCTTTTACGTTTAGAGATGCAGAGGCTTTAAGGGCTAGTTTAACGGCAGATTATCAATGGAACGACCAGAGTCAAACATTGGTAAAAGTATTTTATAGAGACAATACATTGGCTCAAAATCCAAGTTTTAGAATCTCTAATGGAATTGCTAACGGAACAACAGTAAAAGATGGAGAATTAAATGAGAATAGTTTTGAATCTTTTGGAACGTTAATTCAACACAACGTTAAGGTGTCAGATAAATTTAAGTTTAGTATTGGAGGAGTGGTAGATGTAACAGACAATACTTTTTTTGCGGAAGAATTAAACGTAACTAGAGCTACGAATGGCGTATTTACAGATTTTGAACGATTGGGAACCTTTATTTCAAATTACCAAGTAGACATTACCAATATTGGAGGATTCTTTACAGGAGAATACAAAATAACAGATGCTTTTAGAGTCAATGGAGGTTTGCGATTGGATGCTTTTGTGTATGAGTTTGTTAATAATAACGAAATAACAGAAGAAGGTTTTAATGCTCCTAACACCGTAGAATATTACAATGCAGTAACTCCAAGATTAGGATTGGTTTATAACGAGGGAAAATATGGTGCTTACACAAACTATTCAAGAGGTTTTATCCCTCCTTCTGTGGGAGAATTGTTTAGAAGACCAGAAGTGCCAATTTTAGATCCTCCTACATTTGACAATTTTGAAGTAGGTGCTTTTGGTAGTTTTTTAAACGGATTGTTATATGCTGATGTTGCTGTTTATTATTTAAGAGGAAAAGATGAAATTGTTTCTGTAGGGGTGATAGATGAACAAGGTATAGACGACACGCTTAATAGAAATACTGGAGGGACACAACATTATGGAATAGAACACAAAATAGAGTTAAAACCTACACAAGAACTAACTGTTTTAAATAACGGATCTATTTCTAGACACGAATTTAGAAGTTTTAATTTAGGAATTAGCAGAGGGAATGTTCAAGATTTTTCTGATAACGACATTCCAGTAGCACCAAGTTATTTAAACAACTTGCAGGTAATTTACAAGCCTAATTTTGCCAAAGGTTTAAGAATTGCTCCAGAGTGGCAAGCTGTAGGGAAGTATTATACAGACAATGCCAATACAGTTGAGTACGGAGGCTATCATTTATTAAATGTTAGAACCTCTTATCAATTCTCTAAATACCACGTTTGGGCAAATTTTATGAATGTGTTTGATGAGAATTATGCAACAAGAGTTTCTACGAGGGGACCTAATTCTACAACATTTAATGTTGGGAATCCTTTTAATTTAACCATAGGAGTTCGATATTCTTTCTAAAGTATGATGAAAAAATCTAACCTATATAAAATCCACAGGTATTTAAGCATTATTTGCTTATTACCTGTGCTTTTTTGGTGTGTCAGTGGTTTAACACATCCTATTATGGCCAACTGGTTTCGCATACAACCTGCACACAGAAAAGCTCCTGTTACCAACATAGATACTACGTTAATTCAAACAAAAGTAACAGAAGTTGTAAAGGGAGATTTAGCAACGTTTCACAATTTGGGAGTAAAAACGTTTGCTAATAAAATGTACTATTTTTTTGAAAAAGAAAATACCTATCATTTTGTAGATGTAAGCACAGGAAATGTATTAGCACAAGGAGCTAAAAAATATGCTACTTATTTAGCTAAATATTACTTAGGAAATAAAAATGCAACGGTAACAGCTATTTCGGTAGTGCATCAGTTTAACTCAGAATACAAAGTAATTAATAGGCATTTGCCAGCATACAAAGTGTCTTTTAATGATGATGCTCAATCGGATGTATATGTGCATTTGCCTTCAGGAAATTTAGGAACTATTAACAATCATTTTAAAAGAACTCAACTATGGGTATTTAGTACTTTTCATAATTGGGATTTTTTAGGAGACAACCACACGCTTAAACCTTTGGTCGTTTTTTCGTTTTCTTTAGCAACGTTTGTAGTAGGTATATTAGGACTGTATCTTTATGCCATCAACAGAAAGAAATATAAAAAGAGAAAAAAACAAACAGATAAATTAAAAAATAGAAATATTCATAGATATATTTCTGTTCCAGCTTCTATTTTCTTTTTAATGTTTTCGTTTAGTGGAGCGTACCATGCGTTTCAAAAGTTTGAACCTTATAACTTAAATCAATACCAACCAAAACCTGTATTTAATCATCAAGACATTCATCAAAATATATTTAGTATTGACGGAATAGAACGTGTACAAAGAATTTCTATGGTTAAGATGGAGGGTAAAAGTTATTATCGAGTTTCATTTGTAAAAAATCCCCAAGCAAATTATTATAGTGCAGATTGTTTAGAATTATTGCTACATGGAGATGAATTATATGCGAAACAAAGAGCTATAGAAATAACAGGGCTAAAAAAAGAGGAAATAGTTAATGTAAACTTAATTACTAGGTTTCAGAACAGTTATGGTTTTATCAATAAAAGATTGCCTGTGTACGAGGTTATTTTTAAAGATGATAAGGCAACAAAATGTTATGTAGAAACCGCCTCTGGAATTCCAGGGGCTTTGGTAAACAAAGCAAAAAAGAGAGAAGCTTTAAGTTTTGTGATGTTACATAAGTTTCATTTTTTAGATTTTTTAGGGAAAGGAAATAGAGATATTATTATAGCGTTAGCTGTACTAAGTGTATTACTGGTGTTGTATAGCGGATTACGTGTGTTTGTACAACTCGTAAAAAACAGATAAGTTTCGTATCTTTAGGCTTTAAAATTAAAAATTTTACGATCATGAAAAAGTTTTTTCTTTACGGATCCTTGGTAATTATTATAGCCATTGCAATTCTAGGAATTACATCTCCTAAAAGTACTACGGTACAACGCTCTGTGGTTATAGGAAACTCGGTAGGAGATGTGTTTACTTTTTTTTCGTATTTACAAAATATGAATGAATATTCTCTATGGCAAAGGAAAGATCCTAAAGCGGTACATAAATATAAAGGAGCAGGAAATACAGTAGGTTCTGTGCACCGATGGATTTCAGATCATAGAGAGGTAGGTACAGGGGAACAAGAAATAATATCAATTGTTTATCATAAAGAAATAACTTCGGAATTAAGGATTGAAGAGCCTTTTGAATCTACTTCAGAAGGGTTTTTTAAGTTTACCGAAGTACCAAACGGAACAGAAGTAACTTGGGGGTATCGTGGTACCTTTGGATTCTTAGAAAGTATTATTATGCGATTTATAGATATGGATAAAGTGTTAGGAGGAGATTTTGAGCAAGGGTTACAAAAAGCCAAATCTATTTTAGAAAAATAACAACAAATGATACAAGCCTTTTGAATTTTCAAAAGGCTTTTTATATATGAAAGCAACCTACCAAAAGTATATACTAAATTTTAAACAAGCTTCTGGAACTTCGAGAGGTGTTTTAAAATCCAAGGAGACCTATTTTATTACAGTTACACATCACGGGAAAAAAGGGTATGGAGAAACAGGGTTGTTTAGAGGTTTAAGCGTTGATGATAGACCTGATTACGAAGAAAAGTTAAATTGGGTTTGTGAAAACATTCACTTGGGATTACAAGTTTTGTTAGCAGATACTGTAGAGTTTCCATCCATTCAATTTGGTTTAGAACAGGCTTTTTTATCCTTAGAAAGTGTAGATGGCTTTAATTTATGGCCTTCGGATTTTACACAAAATAAAAAAGGAATTCCTATCAATGGATTAATTTGGATGGGAGATGAGGTGTTTATGAAATCGCAAATCGCATCTAAATTAAAAGAAGGATTCCGTACGCTTAAAATGAAAATTGGAGCCATTGATTTTGATACGGAATTAAAATTATTAAGTTCTATCAGAAAAGAATATTCCTCTAAAGAGATTACCTTGCGAGTAGATGCCAATGGAGCTTTTACGCCACAAAATGCTTTGGAAAAGTTAAAACGGTTGAGTGATTTAGATATTCATTCTATAGAACAACCTATAAAACAAGGACAAGTAGCAGCCATGCAAGAACTTTGTTTGCAAACTCCCGTTCCTATTGCTTTGGATGAAGAATTGATAGGAATTTTTAAGTACAAAGAAAAAAAAGAGTTGCTAGAAAAAATAAATCCTCAATACATTATTTTAAAACCGAGTTTGGTGGGCGGAATTCAAGGAAGTAACGAGTGGATAACATTAGCAGAAAAACAAAACATTCCGTATTGGATTACCTCAGCCTTAGAAAGCAATATAGGGTTAAACGTCATTGCTCAGTAC
>CALHCC010000035.1 GCA_937930675.1 uncultured Flavobacteriaceae bacterium | reverse complement strand
AAGTTCTGAAAACACGGCAAAATGTTTAATAATTACTTTTAGGGACACTCCATCTAAATAATCTTTCTTAACAAATTCTTCCATTTTTTGCTCTGCAAACTTTAGCATAAATACAATAGACTTTGCATATGTACTATCATGTTCAGAATATCCAGAAGGCAGCTCTAGCATATGAATTAAAGTAAGGCTGTATTCATACTTTTTAGCTAACATGGCAGCTACTTTTAAAGCATTTTCTGAGTAAACAGAAAAATCAACAGGTATAATAATATTTTTCATGATGTTTTATATTTATTACTAAAACTAGTAAAAAAATCACATCTAATCAACGTTAAGTTTACTTAAAAATTAAAACATAATCGTTAAAAAGATTGTATATTTGCATGCAATTAAATTATATCTAATTGCAAATGTCTACTACAAAAGTTATTTCTGAAGGACTTACATACGATGATGTATTATTAGTTCCTGCTTATTCGGAGGTGTTACCTAACACTGTATCGATTCAATCTAAGTTTACAAGAAATATTCCATTAAACACCCCTATTATTTCTGCTGCTATGGATACCGTAACAGAAGGAAGAATGGCAATTGCTATTGCTCGTGAAGGAGGGATTGGAGTTATTCATAAAAACATGTCTATTGCAGAGCAGGCAAAACAGGTTAAAAAAGTAAAACGTTCCGAAGCTGGAATGATTTTAGAACCGGTAACCATTACTGCAAGTCAAACTGTGTTAGATGCTAACTTATTAATGAGAGAGCATAAAATTGGGGGAATTCCTGTGGTAGATGAAAACAAAACGTTAAAAGGAATTGTAACCAATAGAGATTTGCGTTTTGAAAAAGACAACAATAGAAAGATAGAAGAAGTGATGACTTCTGAAAATTTAGTAACGGTATTCGCTGGTACTTCTTTAAAAGAGGCAGAAGTTATTTTACAAGATAATAAAGTAGAAAAACTACCTATTGTTGATGAAGACTTTAAACTAGTAGGTTTAATTACCTTTAGAGATATTGTAAAGGTTAGAGAAAATCCTGAAGCAAATAAAGACGAATACGGTAGACTAAGAGTAGCGGCAGCTATTGGGGTAACCGATGATTGTATTGACAGAGTAACTGCTTTAGTAGCAGAGGGTGTAGATGCAGTGGTGTTAGATTCTGCCCATGGACACTCTATAAATATTTTAAAAAAATTAAAAGAGATCAAAGCTCAGTTTCCTAATTTAGATGTGGTTGCAGGAAACATTGTAACAGCAAAAGCGGCTTTAGATTTGGTAGCAGCAGGAGCTGATGGTGTAAAAGTAGGTATTGGACCTGGTTCTATTTGTACCACACGTGTAGTTGCAGGAGTAGGATACCCACAATTGTCTGCCATTATGCAAGTTTCAGAAGCCTTGGCAGGAACAGGAGTCCCAGTAATTGCAGATGGAGGTGTACGCTATACAGGAGACATTCCAAAAGCTATTGCAGCAGGAGCAGATTCTGTAATGTTAGGATCTTTATTGGCAGGTACAAAAGAAGCACCAGGAGAAGTGATTTTATTTAACGGGAGAAGATTTAAATCTTACCGAGGAATGGGATCTGTAGAAGCGATGAAAAAAGGATCTAAAGACAGATATTTCCAAGGAGATGAAGACAATAGCAAAAAATTAGTCCCAGAAGGAATCGAAGGTAGAGTTCCTTACAAAGGAGAGTTATACGAAACCATGCATCAATTTATTGGAGGATTAAGAGCAGGAATGGGATACTGTGGTGCAGCAACTATACAAGACCAAAAACAAGCTGAATTTGTAAGAATTACAGCTTCTGGAATTGCAGAAAGTCATCCACACGATGTAACTATTACCAAAGAAGCTCCTAATTATTCTAGATAATTATAGCACTCAAAAAATACAACCACCTAGCATTTTGTTAGGTGGTTTTTTTATATCTTTTTAGCATCTTATAAATTAGACGAACCTAAATTAATTATGAATTACATTCTTTTTGATGGTCCTTATAGAGATCGGTTATTACCTTTTACTTTTACAAGACCTGTAGCAGATATTAGGATTGGAATTTTAACAATTAGAGAAAAGTGGGAGTGCTTTTTAGGGCTAACCACCACTACACTAACGGAAGATTATTTAGAGGAAAAATTCCCTATGATAGAATTGGATGAAAACATTTTTATCAATGCAAGTTATCTTCCTAATCAAGAGTTTTTTAAAGCGGTTAAACACCTTAAAAATAAGCAAGCTATTGTTTGTAATGATGAAATAATTGCTTTTCATACCACTTTAGGACAAGAGGATGTAGATTTTTCTACATACGAAGTTATTGAAGTTAAAGACATAAAAGCAATTCAAGAAAAGTGGGATTTATTTTTATTAAATGACTACGCAATTCGTGAAGATTTTGAATTATTAACCAAAGATCAAATCTCTCAACAACTTCCTAATTATGTTCAAGCCATTCAACAAGAAAACATTTTTATAGAAGAAGGAGCTCAGCTAAATTCTTGTATTTTAAATGCTTCACAAGGACCTATTTACATTGCTAAAGATGCAGCAGTGTTAGACGGAGCCATGATTAGAGGTCCTTTTGCTCTCGGAGAAAAATCAGTAGTTAAAATGGGAGCCAAAATATACGGAGCAACTACCATAGGCCCCAATTGCAAAGTAGGGGGAGAACTAAAAAATAGCATTTTGTTTGCAAATTCCAACAAAGGACATGAAGGTTATTTGGGAAATTCGGTAGTAGGAGAATGGTGTAATTTTGGAGCAGATAGTAACGTATCTAATTTAAAAAACACGTATAGTAATGTAAGACTTTGGAGTTACGAACAACAAATATATGAGGATACGCAACAACTTTTTTGTGGTATTATGATGGGAGATCATACCAAAACAAGCATTAACACCATGTTTAATACAGGCACAGTTATTGGAGTAAGTGCCAATGTTTTTGGTGCTGGTTTGCCAGAAAAATTTGTTCCGTCTTTTAGTTGGGGAGGTGGTCAATTAATAGATGTTTATCAATTTAAAAAAGCGATAAGAACCTCAAAAAAAATGATGGCACTAGCGAATCAAGAACTGTCTGAACAAGACATTGCTATTTTAGAACATGTATTTAACGAAACAAAACCTTATAGAACCAAATTTTAACATGACTTTAGAACAAGAAATTAAATCTGTGATAAGAGATGTTCCTGATTTTCCAAAACCAGGGATTTTATTTAAAGATATTACCCCCATTTTACTACAACCTTTTTTAATGGAGAAAATGGTTGCAAAAATAATCGAGCAATTTAAAAACACGCCTATTGATGCCGTTGCAGGAATAGAGTCTAGAGGGTATTTGTTTGGTTTGCTAATAGCACAAGCCTTAAAAGTTCCTTTTATTATGATTCGTAAAGAAGGAAAATTGCCTGCCAAAACCATCAAAGAATCGTATGATTTAGAATACGGATCGGCTACTATAGAAGTACATTCGGATGCGATTACTCCCAACACAAATATTTTAATTCACGATGATTTGTTAGCTACAGGAGGCACAGCCATAGCAGCAGCAAAACTTATTCAGCAAAAAGCCAACGTGATTGGTTTTAGCTTTATCATCAATTTATCTTTTTTAAACGGAGTATCTAAATTAACTCCAATACAACCTAACATTCAATCGTTAATATCGTATTAAACACATGAAAATTTTTACAAATACCTTATTTATTTTATTGGTTAGTTACACATTACAAGCTCAGCGTTTGTATCGTTTTAACGACAACGGAAAAAGTAGCACCAAAGAGTTCGATTTAATTGATACCAAATTAGACTTACGTTTTAATTTTGAAGATCAGACAGTGGATGGAGAAGCTAGAATCACCTTAAAACCTCATTTTGATGCTACTAACAAAGTGCAGTTAGATGCAAAATCGATGAACATTTATTTTGTGAAAAGTGGTATTAAAGAATTAAAGTTTTACAATTCTGGAGAAAAACTAAACATCGAACTTCCTAAAGTCTATACGCAAAAAGACACGTTAGAATTGTACATTAAATACAAAGGAAACCCTAATACAATTCAAAACACAGGAGGAGTTGCTATTACAGACAATAAAGGATTGTATTTTATCAACCCTACAGGGGATGACAAAACCAAACCTACTCAAATTTGGTCTCAAGGAGAACCAGAACAAAATAGTGTTTGGTTTCCTACGATAGACAAACCCAATCAAAAATCAACACAAGAAATAAGATTAACAGTTCCTGCAAAATACACTACACTATCTAACGGAAAATTAATTTCTCAAACCAATAACATCAATGGTACAAGAACAGATTATTGGAAACAAAGCTTGCCACATGCTCCTTATTTGTTTTTTGTAGGTGTGGGAGACTTTGCAGTTATCAAACAAACCTGGAGAGGAAAAGAGGTAAATTTTTATGTAGAACCTAAATATAAAGACACCGCAAGTGAGTTGTTTAAGAATACTACAGAAATGTTAAGCTTTTTCTCGGACTTAACAGGAATTGAGTACCCGTGGGATAAATACAGTCAAATGATTGTAAGAGATTATGTGAGTGGTGCTATGGAAAATACAGGAGCGGTTATTCATGCAGAACAAGCCATGTTGTCTAAGGGAGAGTTAACCGAAAGAAATACTTGGGAGACTATTATTGCTCATGAAATGTTTCATCATTGGTTTGGAGACTTGGTTACTACAGAAAGTTGGGCCAATATTACGGTTAACGAATCTTTTGCGAATTATTCTGAATACTTATGGTTAGAACATAAATATGGTAAGTATAGGGCAGAAGAACACATGTTAAAAACCAGAAGTGCTTATCTTAACAAAAGAGCGCTAGAAGAAAATTATGAAAAACATTTGGTGCGATATAATTACAATAAAAAAGACAATGTTTTTGATGTAGTGAGTTACAACAAAGGAGGGATGATCTTGCATATGCTTAGAAATTATTTAGGAGACGCTAAGTTTTTTGCGGGTTTAAATAAATACTTAACCACACACCAATTTAAGGCTGCCGAAGCTCACAATTTAAGATTGGCTTTAGAAGAAGTTTCAGGAGAAGATTTAATGTGGTTTTTTAGTCAGTGGTATCATAGTAATGGACACCCTAGATTAAAGGTTACTTTTAATGAAGATGTGCTGTCTGAAAAGTACATTATTAAAATTACACAAACTCAAAAAGAATTTGATTTCCCGTTATTAATTGATATTTATACCAAAAAAGGAAAACAATCTTTAAAAGTGTTTATGGATGCTAAAGAAAAAAAGTTTGAATTTCCTTTAACAGATGCTGTTAAATTGGTAAAAGTAAATGCAGACCATGTATTATTGGCAGAAATAGAAACACCTAAACTATCAGAAAAAGAATTAATATACCAATACACCCATGTAGATACGTATGTTGATAAACTAGAGGCATTGGAACAGTTAAAAGACTTACAAGATAAAAAAGAGGTGTTTGCTGTTTTTGAAACAGCTATGTTTGATGATTATGATAGAATTCAAATGTTTGCCATTGATCATATTAATTTGTCTGGAAAGTTTAATAAGAAAAAAACGATACAAAAAATTGTAAAGCTGTCTAAAAGTAACAATCCTAATGTGGCTGCATCTGCCATTGGTATTTTAGGAAAGTTAGTTAACAAGGAGTATTTAGATATTTTTAAGAAAGGAATTAAAAGCGAATCTCCTACAGTAAAAGGGAACAGTTTATTAGGAATGTATTATGTAGATAAAAAAACAGCAGTAAAGTATGCTAACGAACTACCTAACGAAATTAAAAATGTAATTTATGTGCCTTTGCTTAAAATATATTTAGACGAGAAAAAGGAAGAAAATGTTTCTTTTGTAGCTAAGTATACGTTAACAGGGATGTATTTTATTCAAGACGAAAAATTAAAGAAAAAGTTTGAAGAAGGCTTTAAATGGGTAGCAAAAACAAATAGTATAGAAGCTATAGAAGTGCTTGTAAACGATTTTGTAAAAACAGGATTACGCTATAAAAAATACAACTTTAATTACACAACCATTAAATTGTTAAGAGAGGTAATAGATAAACAAAACGAAGTAAACAACCCGAATAAAGACAGCATTATTTCAATTCTTAAACAAGGTATTAATAAGCTTGCCGTTGAATAATTCATCATTCCATTTTATGATTTAGCTTGTAGGTATTCTTTAAAAGTACCATTTGTATAAAAAACAACAATTCTTTCTACTTCAGAAAGGTTTGTTGTTTTTTGTTTTACATCATTTATTACAGGAGAGTTTTCTATCGTTTCACTACTGGTGTTTGGTAGAGCAGTAGCATTGTTATCTATCGTGTTAAATAAATTTGCTTGTGTAGTTATTTCTTTTTTATCTTCTTTAATATCTTTAGCAGGAAAAGTTCCTTTCCCGTGTAAAAGCCAATCTAACGTAACTTCATGATAATGGCTTACAATTTTAAGTACAAATTCTAAACTAGGTTTGTTTCTGCCAGATAACAAATGCGATATGCTAGAACGTTGTACTTTAATTTCATCTGCAAAAATAGCCGCCGTTAATTGGTAGTATTTAAATACCTGGTGTAACCTTTTAATAAACTCTTCTTGGTTTAACATTGTAAACTGTTATTTGTTTTGACCTTCATCGTTATTGGTTACAAATGTAACAATTATTTACACGTTACACCTAAAAGTGTTTAAAAAACATCTATTTATATATCAAAAAAGCTTTAATTAAAATAGTTTAAATAATTGATAATTAATTATATGTAATACTTAAAGTGAAGTTTATTAAATACGTGTTGAATTGTAACATCTGGCTTATAATTAGCATAGTCCACACAAATCACATATTTTAAAAATCAATGGATATAGTTTACTTTTGTAATTTACATTTGTAAACATATTGTTGTTTACTTTTGTAAAATGAATACATTAACAATAGACATATTAGAGAGCTGGTATCAAAATAATTATCAGTATCAATTATCAGGAAAACGTTTAGTTTTAAAAGATATAGAACCGATATTACAAAAATTAAAAGCTCCGTTTGAATTACTTAAAATAGGAACCTCAGAAAACAACAAGACTATTTATCGTGTTAAAATAGGGAATGGACCTAAAAAGATAATGATATGGTCTCAAATGCACGGAAACGAAAGTACAGGTACCAAAGCCATGTTTGATTTGTTTCGATACTTAGAAGATCATTTAGATAAATCTTCGAGCTTTATAAAAACGTTGTTAGAAAAGTGTACACTAGTTTGTATCCCGATGTTAAATCCGGATGGTTCTGATAACTTCACAAGAGTAAATGCTCACGATATTGACTTAAACAGAGATGCTGTAACCTTAAAAGCAAAAGAAAGTGTTATTCTAAGAAGAATTTTAGACGATTTTAAACCTCAGTTTTGTTTCAACTTACATGATCAACGTACCATATTTAACGTAGAAGGGTTTAAAAATCCTGCTACTATTTCTTTTTTAGCACCCTCTATAGACCAAGAGCGTACGTTAACAGAAGGTAGAAAAGAAACCATGTCCGTAATTGTAGCTATGAATAATTTGTTACAAACCATCATTCCAAACCATGTAGGGAGGTATACTGATGAATTTTATCCTACAGCCACTGGAGATAACTTTCAAAAACTAGGACACAACACTATTTTAGTAGAAGCGGGGCATTATTACAACGATTATGACAGAGAAATAGTTAGAAAATTTAACTTTTATGCACTCTTAGAAGGGCTGTTGTTTTTAACAGATAAAGATACTTATACAGATTACAAACCTTATTTTGAAATTCCGAACAACGGAAAAGACAATTACGATGTAGTGCTTAGAAACTTTACAGACGATACAAATACACAAACAGATGTTGCTTTTCAATACGAATATAAATTGATAGACAATAAGTTAGTTTCTACATTGGTAGAATATAATAGAGGAGATTTAAAAGCTTATAATGGTTACAATGAATTAGGAAAAAATAAATAATTAATATATGATTAAATTAAGTTTTTATTTGTCTTAATAATATTTATATTTAATCTGTGAAACGGCAATAAAATTTATAAATAGTGTAATTTTGCTGAGACTATTATAAAAAGAAAACAAAAGTACCTAAGATACAGTCATGAAAAAACATCATTTAGACGAAATAGATCATCAGATATTAGATATGTTGATTGATAATGCAAGAACACCATTTACCGATATTGCTAAAAAACTATTGGTTTCCGCAGGTACTATTCATGTACGTGTTAAAAAAATGGAAGACGAGGGTATTATAAAAGGCTCTACGCTAACTTTAGATTACGAAAAAATGCAATATAATTTTATTGCTCACGTAGGTCTGTTTTTAGAAAGTAGCTCTAAAATAAGACAAGTATTAGCATCTTTAGAAAAAATACCGAACGTTACCGTGGCTTATATTACTGCAGGAAAGTATAATATTTTCTGTAAAATTAGAGCTAAAGACACTAATCAAGCCAAAGATATTATTTTTTCTATCGATGATATTGATGGAGTAAGAAGAACAGAAACCATGATTTCTATGGAAGAAAGCATCAACGATAAAAAAAGAATGATGCATGCTATTTTTAAAGATTATTAATTTAGTACCTTTAATACAAAAAACACCTTAGTGCTATACTAAGGTGTTTTTTTATGAACGATTTCTGTACAATTAATGAGCAAAATTAAAAATCACATAAATATTGCTAAAGAATATACATTTACTTATTCTTTTGATATTTATGATATTATAGAGGATTGGAATTCTATTGATTCTCAAAACATCTATTTACATTCCTCGTATTTAAAGGCTATTCAAGATACCATGTCTAGCGATATTACCTTTATTTATGTAATGGTGTATCAAAACAATCGTATTGTTGGATTGTTATACTTTCAATGGATTAAAGTAACCTCCAGTTTCTTTCATCAAAAAAAAATACCTCAAGAAATAAATTCAACAATTAGAACTTATTTACTAAAAAAAACAGAAGGCAGTTTACTCTTGTGTGGTAATTTTTTTGCAACAGGCTCCAATGGTTTTTTCTTACAAAAAAACACACCACCTAATTTACTTTTTAAAATTATTCAAAAATTAAGATGTAAACTGTATTGCTCTAGCAAAACACCTAAATTAAAATTTGTGATGTTAAAAGAATTTTGGCAACACAAGCAAATAAACACGCAAAAAGAACTTCATAAAAAAACGGTTAAATTTCAGATAGATGTTAACATGGTCTTAGAAATGATTCCAGAATGGAAAACATTTAACGACTATTTACTATCTATGACTACCAAATACCGTACAAGAGCAAAAAGTACGTTTAAAAAAACATCAGACATTGTAACTACCGAGTTTGATGTAGCTAAAATTACACAGTTTGCAAACGAGATTGATACACTTTACAATGCTGTATTAAAAACGGCTAGTTTTAGTATGGTAAAGTTAAATGCTAACAGTTTTATCGCCTTAAAAAAAGAACTGAACGAGAACTTTATTTTTAAAGCTTACTTTAAAAACAATCAGCTAATCGGTTTTAGTACTGCATGTATCAATTATAACTATTTAGACGCAAATTTTGTGGGAATAGATTACCAAGTAAATACTACGCAGCCCATTTATCAAAAAATATTGTATGATTATGTTTCGCTCGCAATTTCTAAACAATTAAAGGAATTACGATTAGGGAGAACCGCAGAAACTATTAAAAGTGCTTTGGGGGCAAAACCTAAAGAAATGAGTTTATACATAAAACATATGAATCCTATTTTACATACTTTACTAAAGCCTCTAACGCAATACGTAAAACCGAGTATTCATGAGATAAGAACCCCTTTTAAAAAAAATAAAAGCACGTAATGCTCTACGATTAAAAAAGATTATCAATAAAAATGATTTTTTGTAGTTAAAAACTCACGAATTATTTCATTAAACTTTAAAAACTGCGTAGTTTTGCAAAACTCGACAAATAGTATATGGAAGTAGAAGCAAATAATAAGGTGGTGAAAAAGAAAGAACTTTACGATTATCAAAAAGCAAATATTGATAAGGTTTTTGAAAAAATAGAAAAAAAAGAACACAATTACAATCTAGCTTTTCAATTACCAACAGGAGGGGGGAAGACGGTTATTTTTTCTGAGATTGCAAGACGTTTTATTCAAGAGAAAAGTAAAAAAGTATTAATACTTACACACAGAATAGAATTAAGTAGTCAAACTTCTAAAATGTTAGATGAGTTTGGAGTTAGCAATAAGGTAATTACCAGTGATGTAAAATCATTAGACGATCAAGACGAGTTTATGTGTTTTGTAGCCATGGTAGAAACCCTTAAAAACCGATTAAATGACGATTTGTTGGACATGCAAGACGTTAGTATGGTTATTATTGATGAGGCTCACTACAATTCTTTTAGAAAACTATTTAAATACTTTCAAAACTGCTTTATTTTAGGAGTAACTGCTACTCCGCTAAGTTCTAACATAAAGCTTCCTATGAACGAGATTTATGATGAACTATTAGTAGGAGAGCCTATCTCTACATTAATAGAAAGAGGTTTTTTAGCCAAAGCTACTACCTATACTTTTGATGTTGCCTTAGGGGGATTAAAAGTGGGAATTAACGGAGACTACACCGTAAAATCGTCGGACGATTTGTACTCTAGTAATTTAATGCAAGACAAGCTATTAAGTGCGTACATAGAAAAATCATTAGGAAAAAAGACCTTAATATTTAACAACGGTATTAATACATCTTGGCATGTTTACGATACATTTAAAGCAGCAGGTTATGATAATATTAGACATTTAGATAACACGTTTTCAAAGCAAGAACGTTCAGAAATTTTACATTGGTTTAAACATACTCCCGATGCGATATTAACCTCTGTAAGTATATTAACTACAGGGTTTGATGAGCCTAGTGTAGAAACTATTATTTTAAACAGAGCTACAAAATCTATTACATTGTATTACCAAATGATTGGTCGTGGTTCCCGTGTGTTAGGAAACAAAAAAACATTTAATGTTATTGATTTAGGAAACAATGCAGCCAGATTTGGTTTGTGGAGTGCACCTATTAATTGGAAGCGAATTTTTAAATCTCCCGATTATTACTTAGATAATTTAATTAACGATGAGGATATTGAACGTCAGTTTATCTACGAAATGCCTTCAGAAGTTCGAGAAAAATTTAAAAACTCTGAGGATATTACCTTTAAGGTAAAAGAAGAATACGAACTAGCAATTAAAAAAGGAATTAAATCTAAAATAGTATTAGATAAATCTGTAGAGCAACACGCACAAATGTGTTACGAAAATTCCGAAGATGTTTTTGATGCTAGAGATTTGGCTATTTTATTAGATGATGATATTAAAGATAGAATTAAAAAATATTCTCATTACATGATTAAAAGTACCAAAAACTATATTATGTGGTTAGAAGAAGATTATAAAAGAAAATTAAACACTTCTATAAACATGAAGTTTAAAGAGTAATTTTTTTCTGATACCTGTATAAAGTCATTTTTATTGTAAAAGATATTCTATAGTTTTAAGAAGATTTCTATTCACTATAAAATTGATTTTATATGAGAAAAACATGTTGCTTGCCCGTTTTTAATATTTTAAATTTTAGTGATTATAATAATTGCATGAAGCTTGAAAGCAATTTTTATGTTCGGAAATTTAAAGACCATTTAAAAGACAATTCTTTTTTAGAAAAACCACATGGTCATGATTTTTATTTAATTCTAATCATTACAAAAGGAAGTGGAAAACATATTATAGATTCTAAAGAATATCTTATAGAGCCAGGAGTTATGTTTATTATTGCACCAGGACAAGTACATCAATGGAAATTATCCGAAGACACAGACGGATATGTTCTCTTTTTTACAAAAAAATACTTTTTAATAGATTTTAATAAGTACAAAATGACGGATTTACCTTTTTTTAAATCGTCATTTAGCTCTCCTTATGTTAAACTCAATAATATGGAGCAACAAAATATTATGAGTTATTATAGTAAGCTTTGTAGAGAATACCGTAATACTCAGTTTAAATATGCAGAAATGATTAGAGCACTTTTAAATGCTATGTTTATTGAATTGCATAGAATTTATACAAAAAAGTCTATTCAATCTATTTCTTATAACTACGAACTACTTATTTTAAACAAGTTTGAAGCATTGATAGATGAGAACTTTGATTGTAACAAGCCCTTGTCTTTTTACACAAATCAACTCAATTTATCCGCAAAACAACTAAGTTACTTATGCAAAAAAGTGATTAACAAAACTCCTTCCGAAATGATTTTGGAAAGAAAGATTTTAGAAGCACAAAGATTACTCATTCATTCAGATATGTCTGTTACAAGTATTTCTGCCACACTTAATTATACGGACAATTCTTATTTTTCTAAAATATTTAAAAAAACATGTTCCTTAACCCCAGAACAGTATAGACTTTCTTTTGTTTCTTAAATAAATTTAGCTTTATACCACAAAAAAGATGACTTTTTAAAATTTTAAAAAGCCATCTTTTTTGTATTGTAAGAATTATTGTTAACGTTTAATAGCAAAGCTATTTAGGTATTCTTCAGGTTTGTTTGGATTAAATTCTTTCCCCATAATCATGTGATTTTTGTAAGTGGTTGATGGAGCATCGTACCCTTGCTCTTTCATTTTGTTAGCACAATCGGTAGCTAAATATACTTGTTCTGCTATCTTTTTATAATCAAAATCTTGATCTACATAGCCCCAGCGTTTCATTTGAGTTAAAATCCAAACTCCCATAGAATGCCAAGGGAAAGGATCAAAATCTATTCTATCAGGTTCTGTTAAAATATTTCCTAAACCATCCGCATATCTACCTGTTAAAACTTGTGAAATTACGGTAGCGGGTTGGTTTAGATAGTTTTTAGGAGCAATGGCTTCAGAAATTTTTTGTCTATTTTCTAATTTAGACGAATACGCAGTTGCATCAATAATAGCACTAAATAAGGCAGCGTAGGTATTTGGATTTTTATCTACAAACTCTTGACTACAAGCAAAGGCACAACAAGGATGGCCAGCCCAAATGTCTTTGGTTAGCATGTGTAAAAAACCAACATTTTCGTAAACGGCTCTTTGGTTAAAAGGATCTGGAGATAAATACCCATCTAAATTTCCTGCTTTTAAATTGGCTACCATTTCTGGTGGTGGAACTACTCTAATTTGAATATCTTTGTCAGGATCTAGTCCAAACTCGGCTACATAGTATCTCAATAAAAAATTGTGCATAGAATATTCAAAAGGAACTCCAAATTTAAATCCTTTCCACATTTTAGGATCTCTTTTGTTTTTGTGCTTTAAATGCAGACAGATAGCTTGCCCGTTGATGTTTTCTACTGCAGGCATTACATAAGGAGTTGCTATAGATCCTGCTCCCATAGACATGGCCAAAGGCATAGGAGTTAGCATATGAGAAGCATCGTATTCTTTGTTTAAACTTTTATCTCTTGCAACAGCCCAACCTGCAGTCTTAATTACGTTTACATCCAAACCATATTTTTCATAAAACCCCATGGGTTTAGACATAATAATAGGAGTGGCACAAGTAATGGGTACAAAACCAATGTTTAATGTTTTCTTTTCTAATTTTGAAGCTGCTTGTAAAGAACCACCACCATTTTCTGCTTTTTTCTTTTGGTCGTTCATACAAGATTGAAGTAAACCCATTGGTAACGCTGCTAGCAAAGCTCCTTTAAACGCTTTTTCTCCAACTACTTTTATAAACTGCCTTCGTTTCATATCATCGTTACCAAACATAGATTTGATGACTGCTGTCTCTACCACACGATTCACAATTTCTTCTTCGCTTTGTGGTAAACTTTCTATTTTTTTATGGGATGCATGACTACATTTACGACAACCACAACTAGCTCCATGTGATAAATCTGAGTGTTGACTGTAAGGACTATCTAAACTTTTTACGGACATAATTTTGGTTTTTAGAGTTGATGAATCTATTGTTTTAAGTTTTGTTTGTTACTTAGTAATCTTATAATCAAATAGTGTTACCATTTTTTATAAGGTAGAAACTTACCATTCATGGTAATTTTAACACGGTCTCCTTTAGGATCTTTAACTTTATCTACATCTAATGTAAAATCTATCGCACTCATAATACCATCACCAAATAGTTCTTGTGCAACACTTTTCATACTATCTCCATACACATATGCAATTTCAAAAAATCGATAAATAAAAGGATCACTTGGTACAACTTGTCCATTTCCTTTGGTAGGAAATTCTGTTAAGGCAAAAGCAACATTATCAGGTAACTCTAAAAGATTTGTTACTTTTTTTGCTTCTTCTGTTGTTAAAGAGGCACTTCCTAAACAAGCAGCAGCAATACATACGGTACCTAAATTAGTAGCCTCACTTAATGCAGCCCAAGAAAGTTTTTTCTCTATTTTTGCCGTTAAAATTTCTTTTGTCATTTCTTCTTTTGTCATCATAATTGTAGGTTTTTAGAAATTAAATTCGTTACATTTTATAATTGAGTACT
Source organism: uncultured Flavobacteriaceae bacterium (assembly GCA_937930675.1). Lineage (GTDB taxonomy): Bacteria > Bacteroidota > Bacteroidia > Flavobacteriales > Flavobacteriaceae > Wenyingzhuangia. The sequence continues at coordinate 2,771 of CALHCC010000035.1, read as the reverse complement.
ATCTATTTGTAATGGAAAATTGGCATCTGAAATAAGACCTTCTTGTAATTGATTTCTGATAGCACCAGATTTGTTTACTAAAAAATCTACCAAATGGTTTCTTATTTTATAATAGGAGGGGTGTTTTACAATTTCAGATCGTTTTCTGGGTTTAGGAATATCAATGGCAACACATTCTGCAACTCTAGCTTCTGGACCATTGGACATTAACAAAATTCTATCAGATAGAAGAATGGCTTCATCAATATCATGCGTAATCATAAATGTGGTTTGACGAGTTTTTTCACAAATTTCTAATAATTGATCTTGTATGTTACCTCTTGTTAAAGCATCTAAAGCCCCAAAGGGTTCGTCCATTAATAGCAATTTAGGTTCTATAGCAAAAGCTCTAGCAATACCTACACGTTGTTTCATACCTCCAGACAATTCTGATGGTTTTTTGTGCATAGAAGCTTCTAAGCCTACCAACTTTAAGAAATACTTAGTTTTAATACCCACTTCTTGTTTAATCATGTTTTTATGTTTGCATTGAATGGCCATAAAAACATTCTCAAAAGCAGTAAGCCATGGCAATAAACTGTGATTTTGAAAAATAACACCTCGTTCTAAACTAGGCTTGTCAAAACGATTTCCTTCCATAGCAATACTACTGTCAGAAGGTAAATCTAGCCCAGCTAAATTGTTTAATATGGTGGATTTTCCACAACCAGAATGTCCTATAATACAAACAAATTCTCCTTTTTTTATTTCAAAATTTACGTTTTCAAATATGGATAACTCTTTGTTTTTTTCTCCTTTAATAGGATATCTTTTGGCTAAATTGGTTACTTGTAAAAAGGTTTCCATAAGTCTGTTTATTCGTTATAATTAAAAAATCTGGATAGGTAAGCGATAAAAGAATCTAACAACATTCCTATCATTCCAATCATGATAATAGAAAATACAACACTGGTTAAATCCAAATTATTCCACTCATTCCATACATAATATCCAATACCAGTACCACCCACCAACATCTCGGCAGCCACAATTACCAACCAAGAAATTCCCATAGAAATTCTAAGTCCTGTAAAAATAGTAGGGAGAGAGGCAGGTAAAATTATTTTAAATGCCTTTTGAAAACTGTTCATTTCTAGCGTTCTGGCAACATTTAACCAATCACTTTTAACAGACATCACTCCAAAAGCAGTGTTAATAAGCATCGGCCATATAGAGCAAATAAAAATGACAAATATAGAAGACATAATAGAATCTTTAATTACAAACAACGCTAAAGGCATCCATGCTAACGGAGATACGGGCTTTAATATTTGAATGTAAGGTTGTAATGCTTTGTAGAATAGGGGAGACATGCCTATTAAAAAACCAATAGGTAATGCTACAATTACGGCTAATATAAAACCCGCTAAAACTCTTATGATAGAATAAAAAAGCTGTGTCCCAATTCCTTTATCGTTAGGTCCGTTGTCATAAAAAGGATGACTTAATTCTTTAATTCCTAATTTTATAACCTCTATAGGTCCAGGAACATGGGCTTGTTTTTCGTCCATTCCCATCAAAATTTCATATTCTGTCATGTTTGCTTTCGAGCGATCTCCATCTCCAGTAATAATTTCTCCTAAAACAATGAATAAAATCAGTAATGCTATGGATAGTAAAATCGATTTGTTTTTTTCTGTCATACCCCTATGTTTAATTTGATGATAACAAACATAGAAATGAATGAAAAACAAAGTATTGTACACAAAATCCAAATTGAGGTACAATTTTTACATTTTAAAATAGAAAACTGTTTTTAAACATGTTAACTATTGATATAAGGTGTTTTTTGATGAACTATGAAATAAATCTAGTTTAAAAATGAATATTTAATCTAAATGAGTATCCATCTATTTTTAATCATAGATTTTTATTAAAAATTTAAAATAAGTGATGTAATAAATCTTAACTTCTATTGATTTTTTTAAATTTACACTCTTTAATAAAATATTTAATTATGAATAAAATTGTAAGAAATTTTGTACTTATCTTTTTAAGTACAACGATGTTTGTTGGATGTTCTAGTTTGAACAATACTGCAAAAGGAGGTTTACTAGGTTCTGGAGCTGGAGCAGCAATTGGAGCTGGAATAGGAGCTTTAATTGGAGGTAAGAAAGGAGCCGCTATTGGTGCTATAAGTGGAGCTGCTGTTGGTGGTACTACAGGTGCTATTATTGGTAGAAAAATGGATAAACAAGCAGAAGAATTAAGAAATTCTATTCCAGGAGCTCAGGTGTTTAGAGTTGGCGAAGGAATTGATGTTGTTTTTGATAAAGATGCAGGTATTTATTTTGCATCAAACAAGTCTATTATAAATAACGATACAAAAAACACTTTATCTAAGTTAGCAGGTGTATTAAACAAATATCCGGAAACAAATTTATTTATTGATGGACACACAGATGCTGATGGTTCAGAGGAACATAACTTAAAATTATCTTTTGCTAGAGCAAATTCTGTAGCGGATTATTTAAAATCTTTAGGGATTCCTTCTGATAGATTTACTGTTAAAGGAGAAGGTGAATCACTTCCAATTGCAGATAATTCTACTGCTGCTGGAAAAGCAAAAAACAGAAGAGTTGAATTGGCTATTATAGCAAACGAAACTATGAAAAAGCAGGCAGAAGCAGAAGCTAAGTCTACAGGGTATTAATAACTTAAAAAGCTAACATTTCTTTGTTAGCTTTTTTAACACAAATTCTATTTAACATAATATAAATTATAATACAAAT
>CALHCC010000034.1 GCA_937930675.1 uncultured Flavobacteriaceae bacterium | reverse complement strand
CGGAATGGTATTAGTTACACCTCCTAATGTTGATGGAGTTAATAAACCTACGAGAGGACTTTTAGAAGATCATATGCACCCTTTTTATACCGGTAAAACCAAAGAATATTTTACAGACGGTAAAAAATACTATTCAGATATTAATCAATCATCATCTTTTGAGCCTGATAGCAGTTATTATTTAACCATTAAAAATGATATTGAAACCAGTGCAAACTTATTGCCTATTACCGTATCTGGAGATGTTTCGTGGGTGGTTGCACAAACTGATAAAAATCATTTAAGATTAACATTGATAGATAACGGGTACATCAACCCTAAAGGAGGAGTTGCCAAAGTTAAAATTAATGCTTCAGAGATTAGTGTAAATAATATTCGTAATGTTTTAGATTCAGGAGAATCGTATCAAGGTGCTTCAGAATACGAAATTACTATACCTTTAGGAGGTTTTAAGTTTTTTGATATTACTTTAAATAACGAATATTTCTAACATCAAATTAAAAACCATGAAAAATTATATATACATAACTTTACTAGTAATAAGTGGTTCTTTTTTTAAGATAAGAGCACAAACGTCTATTCAGAGCAATATAAATACTCCAAGTTCCCGATATAGTCTACAAGCAAATACAGACTATGATATTTATTTACGGGCTTATGTAGCTAGCGGTACCTCTATACAAGGGTTTGTAACTACGTTTGATGGTGAGTCTCCTTTAGAATGGAAGTTTAATAAGTTTGATAAAGATGAGTGGGTACAATTAAAGCATACTTTAAAAACTACAGATGCCTTAGTAAATCCAGTACTTAACATAGCGTTGTTATCCGATGATGCTTTGGGGGAAGGGATAGGAGAGTTTTTTGTAGATGATATTAGAATTGTTGAAAACAATACTTTATCTGCTGAGGTTTTGGAAAATAAGATTAATATATATCCAAATCCTGTGCAAAATGGAGTCTTGTATTTAGAAAATATAAAAGATGTAGACCATATAACCTTTTATGGTGTAAACGGAAATGTAATTAAAACCATGACTGATTTAAAAGGGCAAGAAGGTGTTGTTGAGCAGATAGATGTAAATTTCTTGTCATCTGGGGTGTATGTCTTAAAAGTTACTAGTAAAAATGCAGTAGAAATTAAAAAGTTAATTGTAGATTAAATACTAAGAGATTTATGATGCGTTTAAAGTTAAAGTATGAATTAGGTTTCTATAATTGATTTGAATAATAGAAAATGTTTTTTTAGATTTAAAAACAAGGGACTAAATAGTTGATTAATCTTTACTCAATCCATTTTAGGATTTTATCGTTTTGAACATGTTCAAAACCTATTTTTAAAATCTACAGACTTAGCGATAGAGTACCTTAAAATAAAAAAGACATCATTTTTTAGTGATGTCTTTTTTTGTTATTTCTCGTTTTTATCCCAGCTTTTTTGCTTTCGTATTCTTTTATAGGCTTTTACCATTAGCATCAGTATTATAGATACCAATAAAATACCCATCACTCCCCATATCCAGTTAATACTGTTTTTAAGAACCACTAAAAATACGACTGCAAATAAAATAATGGTGGCTACTTCGTTCCACAATCTAAGTTGCATTGTGGAATATTTACAAACATTATTTTGTAGTTGTTTAAATATTTTATGACAGATAAAGTGATAGATAAACAAAGCGAATACAAAAGAGAGTTTTACCCACATCCATTTCTGAGTTAAAAATCCAGGAGAAAGGTATAGTAAACAAAAAGCAGTAATTGCAGTTAAAACAGCAGAAGGCCAAGTAATAATGTACCACAATCTTTTCTCCATTAATTTGTATTGCTCTTGGAGTACCATTCTAGCATTATCTTCTTTTGTTTCTGCTTCTTTATGATAAATAAACAATCGAACGATGTAGAATAAACCAGCAAACCAGGTGACCACAAAGATGATATGAAGTGATTTTATGTATAGGTATTCCATAATATTAATTACGATTTTTGGAATTACAAATGATGAATTTTTATGGTAGAGAACTCGTATTTAAAGTTTGTAATTCCTAGTTATTTAACCAATTATTTAACCAATTACTTACGGTGTCCACCCAATCATCTCTATCGTTTAAACAAGGAATGGTTTTAAAAACTTCTCCTGTGTTTTCTTCAAAATCTTCTTTGGCTTCCATACCAATTTCTTCAATGGTTTCTAAACAGTCAGCAACAAAAGCAGGAGTAACAACGGCTAATTTTTTGATACCATTTTGAGCTCTGTCGTTTATAGTGATATCTGTATAAGGTTGTAACCAAGGATCTTTCCCTAATCTAGATTGAAAAGAGGTGCTGTAGAATCCGGGCTCTAAACCTAATTTTTTAACCACCCCTTGCGTAGTGGCATAACACTGATGACGATAACAATATTGATGAGCATCAGATTTAGTATTGCAGCATTCTCCGTTAAGCGAACAGTGTTTTCCAGTGACATCAGAGTTTTTGATGTGTCTTTCGGGTACACCATGATAAGAAAATAGTAAATGATCAAAATCTTCTTTATCTAAGGTTTCTTTAATGCTTCTTGAAAGAACTTCTATATAATCATCATTATTGTAAAATGCAGGAAAATCTGTAAGCGTAATGTTAGGGTACTTGTCTTTAATAATCTTAGTAGCTAAAACAACAATAGTTTCTGTAGTAGCCATGGCAAATTGAGGATATAGGGGAACGATTAAAATTTCGGTAACTCCTTGTTGTGCTAATTCATCAATACCACTTTCTATAGAAGGAGTTCCATATCTCATCCCTAAAGCTATAGGAGCTTTTATACGTGTTTTTATTTTTTTAGTAAACTTTTCAGAAATTACAATTAAAGGCGATCCTTCTTTTGTCCAAACTTTACTATACGCCTCTGCAGATTGTTTTGGTCGAGTATTTAAAATAATCCCTTTTACTAAAAGAGCTCTTGTTACATAAGGCAGATCGATAACTCTGCTGTCCATTAAAAATTCATCTAAGTATTTACGCACATCTTTTACAGAGGTACTGTCAGGAGATCCTAGATTTACTAATAATATTCCTTTCATAATTATAATTTGATGTTTTTAAATTGTTTTGTGATTTCGTACAGGCTAACGCTTAAGCTGTTTACTACGTTCATAGATGAATTTACTCCGTGCATAGGAATGTAAATACTCGCATGGCATAAATTAAGAGCTTCTTTAGGAATTCCAAATCTTTCAGAACCAATTAGCAATGCTATTTTAGCGTG
>CALHCC010000033.1 GCA_937930675.1 uncultured Flavobacteriaceae bacterium | reverse complement strand
AAAATAACTAGGGTTTTTGTACCCTACCGAGTTTGACAGTTCTGATACAGAAGTATATTCACCTATTTTGTAAGTGTTGTATGCTTGCTGAAATTTTACATCTTGTATAATTTCTTTAGGAGTGCATCCCGAAATACTTTTGAGTTTTCTGTGCAAGGTTCTCTCGGTCATAAACATATTGTCTGCCAAGCTTAGTACTGTAAAATCTGCATTAGAGACATGACTTTGAACAATTTGTTTAATTTGATTGATAAATAGAACCTCTTCACTAATATTTTCGGTTTCTACCCTATACTCTTTTATAAACTCTTTTCTAGCGATTTCGTTTTTTAAACAATTTTGTAAGGTTAGGTGTAGTTCTTCTTCATCAAAAGGTTTGTGTAAATACGCATCTACTCCCAATCGTAACATGTTTATTTTACTTTGATTGTCTTGTTTGGCAGTTAGCACAACAGTGGGTATTTGTAATTTTTTTTCTCTTAACACCGTTACCAATTCCAAACCATTCATTACGGGCATCATAAAATCGGTTACCAAAGCATGTACTTTGTGTTTGGCAATTTGTTCTAATGCTTGTTGCCCACTTTTTGCCTCTAACACTTTATAGTTGTCTGTAAGTGTACTTTTAATATAAGCACGCATTTCTGTATGATCGTCTACTACCAATACAACAGGTTTTTCGCTGATGCTTATACTAGTTGTGTGTGTATTTGCTTTGGCAGGTACAAAATTAGATTTATGATACGAATAGGTAGGAATACAAATACTAAAACAGGTTTCTTGATTGGGATGGCTTGTTGCCGAAATTTTAAATTGATGCAAGTCCATAATACTTTTTACAATAGACAAACCAATACCAGACCCCATACTTTGTGTAATGCTGTTTTTAGATTGGTAAAAACGGTTAAATACTTGCGAAATGTCCGAGGCAGGTATTCCGATACCATTGTCTATAATTTTAAGAACTATTTTTGTACTCACCTCTATTTTTAAAGTAACTTTTCCTTTTGCTGAGGTAAACTTTAAACTGTTGTTTAATAAATTACTTAAAGCTCTTTTAAAAAGACCTTTGTCTACCTTTATATAAATAACGTTTTCGGGTTTTATGAGTTCGAATGCAATTTTTTTCTCTTTAAACAAAGGTTCAAAGTCTGTAAAAACACCTTTTACTAAATTGATAAAATTAATTTCGGAGGTGGTAATATGATATTTATTTTCGTCCAACTTGCTTAAATCCATAATATTATTAATAATATGATGCAGTTGTTGTGTTTGGTTTTTTAATAAATGGATGTATTGCTGATCTTTTTTGGTTCCTTCTATTTTGTGAGTATACCCTTTAGCCAAGGTTAGTGGTGTTCTCATTTCGTGAGAAAGATTTACAAAAAAATGAGATTTAAACTCGTTAAGTTCCTCTAAGTCTTTTGCTTGCTGTTCTACAATTAATTTTTCTTTAAGAATTAGTGCTTCGCTTTTTTTGTTGTTTGTTTTAAAGTAATGAACGATTAAAAAATTAGATAGAAATAAAATAGAATATTCTGGAAATAATTCTTTGTGCTGATAGTTTACAAAATAGACAAATACAACACAAAAACAGAGAAAAGAAAGTAGTAAACTTAGTAAAGGAATCCCTTTCTTTTTAAAGATAGAAAGTGCCATACAGGGTATAACCATTAAATTAAATTCTACAAACGTATTGGGTGTAAATACAGTAGCCAAAAGGGTGAAACCAAAAATTAAGTAAAAGATAAATAGGTAAGCTGCCATGGTAAAATAACCTTTGCTGTTTAGTACAAAAGCTAGTATGTACATTCCCCATAAATGAGAAAGCCCCATGATGGAAGGTGTTACATTTTGGTACACCAAAAAATCTTTAAGCATAATAACAGTACCTAAAAACCAAGCTATAAACAGATACGTATTTAATAGCTGTACGTTTTTAAAACTAATAGTAGTGTTACGTTTTACTCCTGTGTTTATAAATTTTAAGTATTGTTTGTTTACAAAACTGACAACATGCATACTGTTTAAATTTTAAACAAAAGTAAAATTTTGGCAGAAAATTATCGGACAATCTACTTCACAAATCAGACAAAATTAAGTTTCGTTTAGGCAAAAGTATGTTTTAGGGATGGCTATGGTTACTTCTGTAAATTGGTTGATTTCACTAGTAATATCAATACTAAACTTGTGTGCTTTTACAATTGCTTGGGTTGTAGATAAGCCCAAACCTTTACCTTGTTTATCTAAATAGTTACTACCCTTAGTGGTATAAAATTTATGGAAAACATCTTGCAAATGATCTTTGGAAATTCCTACTCCATAATCTTTAACTCTTAGGTATAATTGGTCTGATAAATCTATTTTTAATTTCACACATTTTTCTTTGTCTGAAAATTCAAGGGCATTTTCTAAAATATTTTCTAGAGCTTTTTTTAATAGGCTTATATCTACTAAAACATCGATATCAAAACGAGGAAATTCTGTTATAATTTCTATCTTTTTTTGAGCCGCTAGTTGGTAGTAGTCTAAACACACTTCTTCTAGTACTGTTTGTATCGCTATTCTTTTTCTTGCAATGGGTAGTCGATTGGTTTTAAATTTTTCTAAATCTGTAATACTATCTGTAACTTCTTTTATATTTTCTGCCTGTGTTTGTATAATGTTTACGGCTTCTGCATTTTCCTTTGTTTTCTTTATTCTATTTACATACCCTATAATTAAGGTTAACGGTGTTCTAATTTCATGAGAAAAATGAACAAAATAATAGTTTTTAAACTTGTCTAATTCTTTTGAATCTTTTGCTAATTTTTCAATGATCCCCTTTTCATGTTCTAGTAATTTTTCTTGTTTTTGGTTTGCCATTTTTAAGTAATTCATCACTAAAAAATTAGACACAAATAAAACCAACATGGCAGGCAATGGAAAATAACCGTTGTAAGCATCAAAAAAGAGAAAACAAATAGAAAATAACGTGAAATTGAAGATTAGACTTATCACAGGAATTACAACACGTTTAAATAATGAAACGGCCAAACAAGGCATAAATAATAAATAAAATTCTGCAAAAATACCTGGCGATAATTTTATAGAAAACCAAGTAAAACTGATAGAGCCATAAAAAACAAGTACGCTCGCTGCTATTTTATAATAACCTATCCCGTTTACAGCCAGCGTTATTAAAACAGCTATATTCATTATTATGTGCCCCATAACAGTAGGTGTTGGGTTGTCTCCAAAAACAGTATCTGTTGTAATTAACAATAGGGTTAGTGTAAACCAAGTAGACGCATAAATATTTAATAGCTTTATTTGCTTTTTAGAGGTGTTATTTTTGTTATGTCGATACCCTGTTGTTAAAAGGTGTTGTAGATTCATACCACTTATATTTTGAGGATAAATATAGATGGGTTACACTTTACAAAACAGACATTTTTTATAACATAAAAGACAAAATTAATAGTCCAGATACTACAAAACCTCATCAATGTATATTGATGAGGTTTTGTATATAAATTAATTCTTTTAAGTGCTTAGATATTTGCTTTTAAGAATTCACGGTTCATACGAGCAATGTTATCTAAAGAAATTCCTTTAGGACATTCTACTTCACAAGCTCCTGTATTGGTACAGTTTCCAAAACCTTCTGCATCCATTTGAGCGACCATGTTTCTTACTCTGTCTGCAGCTTCTACTTGCCCTTGTGGTAACAAAGCATATTGAGAAACCTTAGCTCCTACAAATAACATGGCAGATGAGTTTTTACACGTAGCCACACAAGCACCACAACCAATACAAGTAGCAGCATCCATAGCTTCGTCTGCAGCGTGTTTAGAAATAGGTAAAGAGTTTGCATCTTGTGTATTACCAGAAGTGTTTACAGAAATAAATCCTCCTGTGTGTTGAATTCTATCAAAAGCAGAACGATCTACTACTAAATCTTTAATTACAGGGAACGCTTTGGCACGGAAAGGTTCAATGTAAATAGTATCTCCGTCTTTAAACTTACGCATGTGTAACTGACAGGTAGTAATTCCTCTATCAGGTCCATGAGCTTCTCCATTAATGTACAAAGAACACATCCCACAAATTCCTTCACGACAATCGTGATCAAAGGCTACAGGCTCTCCTCCTTCATTAATAATTTGTTCGTTTAATACGTCTAACATCTCTAAGAAAGACATATCTGGAGACACATTGCTAATGCTATAGTCTACCATTTTACCTTTATCGTTGGCTCCACTTTGTCGCCAGATTTTAAGTTTTAAATTCATATCCATGGCTCTTTCTTATTTATATGATCTCGTTTTTAATTCGATATCGTTAAACTCTAATTGTTCTTTATGTAAAACAGCATCGGCAGGTTCTCCTTTGTATTCCCAAGCAGATACAAATGCAAAGTTTACATCGTCACGTTTTGCTTCTCCTTTTTGCGGACCTTCTGTTTCAGCAGATTCTTCACGGAAATGACCTCCACAAGATTCTTCTCTTACTAAAGCATCTTTGGCAAACAATTCTCCTAATTCTAAGAAGTCTGCTACACGTCCAGCTTTTGCAAGCTCTTCGTTATAGGTATCTGAGGCTCCTGGGATGTTTACTTCTTTATAGAATTCTTCTCGTAACTCTTTAATTTCGGCCATCGCTTCTTTTAAACCTTGTTCGTTACGAGCCATTCCTACCTTATTCCACATAATTTTACCTAAACGTTTGTGGAAGTGGTCTACAGATTTAGATCCTTTGTTATTGATAAAGAAATCTAATTTTTCTTTTACTTCTTTTTCTGCTTGTGAAAATTCTGGTAAATCTGTTGAGATCGCTCCTGTTCTAATATCGTCTGATAAATAATCTCCAATTGTATATGGCAATACAAAGTATCCATCTGCCAAACCTTGCATTAATGCAGAAGCTCCTAAACGGTTAGCTCCGTGATCTGAGAAGTTTGCTTCTCCAATACAATAACATCCAGGAATGGTTGTCATTAAATTGTAATCTACCCAAACACCTCCCATGGTATAGTGAACCGCAGGGTAAATCATCATGGGTGTTTCGTACGGATTCTCATCTACAATTTTATCATACATTTGAAATAAGTTACCGTATTTAGCTTTTACGATTTCTTTTCCTAATTTATCAATTAAAGCAGCATCGTTTTGGTCTAAACCTTTAATTAATGCTTGTTCTTTTCCGTAACGCTCAATGGCAGCAGCAAAATCTAAATACACCGCCTCTCCAGTAGCATTTACTCCAAAACCAGCATCACAACGTTCTTTAGCTGCACGAGAGGCAACATCACGAGGTACTAAGTTACCAAAGGCTGGATATCTTCTTTCTAAGTAATAATCTCTTTCTTCTTCTGATAAATCATTAGGAGATTTTTTACCTTCTCTAATCGCTTGTGCATCTTCTAATTTAGCAGGCACCCAAATACGACCATCATTACGTAACGATTCTGACATTAACGTTAATTTAGATTGATGATCTCCAGAAACTGGAATACACGTTGGGTGAATTTGTGTATAACAAGGGTTTGCAAAATAAGCTCCCTTTTTATGTATTTTCCATGCAGCAGAGGTGTTAGACCCCATAGCGTTGGTTGATAAAAAGAATACGTTTCCATATCCTCCAGAAGCAATGACTACGGCATGTGCAGAATGTCTTTCTATTTCTCCAGTAACTAAGTTACGAGTAATGATTCCTCTTGCTTTTCCATCTACTACTACTACATCCATCATTTCATGACGGTTGTACATAGTTATTTTTCCACGACCGATTTGACGGTTCATAGCAGAATAAGCTCCTAATAACAATTGCTGTCCTGTTTGTCCTTTTGCATAAAAAGTACGAGATACTAACACCCCTCCAAAAGAACGGTTATCTAACAATCCTCCATAATCACGTGCAAAAGGTACTCCTTGAGCCACACATTGATCGATGATATTTGCAGAAACCTCTGCTAAACGATATACGTTGGCTTCACGAGCACGGTAATCTCCTCCTTTTACCGTATCGTAAAATAAACGGTAGGTAGAATCTCCATCTCCTTGATAATTTTTAGCTGCGTTAATTCCTCCCTGAGCCGCAATAGAGTGTGCTCTACGTGGAGAATCTTGATACGCAAATGCTTTTACGTTATATCCTAACTCAGCTAACGTAGCAGAAGCAGAACCTCCAGCCAAACCAGTACCTACTACAATAATATCTATATTACGTTTGTTCGCAGGATTTACTAAGTCTATATGATTTTTATAATTAGTCCATTTATCAGCGATAGGACCTTGTGGTACTTTAGAATCTAATGCCATAATTTAATGTCTTAATGTTGATTGAAATGGTGAAACAAAGCAATAATGATAAATCCTACAGGAATACCAATTGCATAAACTTTTGAGATTGCCTCTAATTTAATAGCACGTTTTGCACTCATTCCGCTAGATTGAAAAGCAGATTTAAATCCGTGTAACAAATGCAATGCTAAAAAAGCAAAAGCAGCTACATATGCTCCTGTTCTAATAGGTGAATGAAATTTGTGTACCAATTCACCAAAATATCTATTAGGATCTGTAGGTAAATGTGCAATGTATTTATGATTGATCTCTGGGAACCAAAAATCAATAAAATGCAATACAATAAATGCTAAAATTGCCAAACCAGAATAAATCATGTTTCTACTTACCCAAGATGAATTTGCAGCTCCATTATTTTTTACATATTTAACATTACGGGCAGACTTGTTACGAGCTTCTAAAACAAACCCCATAACAAAGTGGAAAACAACTCCAAAAATTAGGATAGGTTGTAAAGCAAATTGCACTACCGGATTGGTTCCCATAAAATGGGATAACTCGTTAAAAACATCTGCACTAAAAATAGATGTTATATTTATTACAAAGTGCTGTAATAAAAAGAACATTAAAAAGAAAGCAGAAGCGGCCATTGCCACTTTCCTTCCTATCGAAGAAGATAAAACTCCACTCATTATGTTAAGAATTAATTTTGTTAGTAAACGATTACAAATTTAATCTATTTCCACTATTATTATTGGACAAACATCATTTATGGGCTTAATTTAGATAGATTACAAGCTAAAATTTAAATAATTATCAAATATGTAATTTAGGCTTAAAATTTTAACAGTGTAAAAAAAGGTATTATTAAAATTACTAGGGTGTTTTTCACAAAAAAAGGAATACAATAAACATTGTATTCCTTTTTAAAGGCTAAAATCCAAAAATTAAGTTTTGTTGGGGTGTTTTTTACATATTTAAATTAAAAAATAATTGCTTACTTTAATTTACTGTTGCTTTATAAATTTTTTAACATAATTTCCTTCATTGGTTTCTACAATTAACAAATAAATTCCTTCTGCTAAACTATTTATTAAAATTTTATAAGCTGTAGTATCTATTATTTTTTGTCCTAATAAATTATATACTTCTGCATTTTTAATTGCATTAGCAGTGGTTAAATTAATAGTAATAAAATTAGAATTAATATCTATATTAATTTCATCTGGAGTTAAAAATCTACTGCTTAATGTAGGTTCAGGAATTCCTTCTGTTATAGATTTAAAACCAACCCAATTAGCTGAAGAATAAGCGCTACTGGTTTCTGTAGGTATAATTAAATCAATTTTACTCCTATCAAATGTAACACTAGGTTCTTCATCGTCTTCAAGACTTTCATTTTCATCAAAAAAACCAAAAGCAAAAATAGGTAAACTTGCAGGATTTTCACTTTTAGAGATAACTGTTTCTAAAGGGTTATTTAAAAAAGTATAATCATCAATATTCGTAACACTTGAGGGAATAGAAATATTTGTTAATTTATTTCCTATAAAAGCATTTTCTCCAATACTTGTAATACCTTCTGGGATAATTAAATTTGTTAGACTATTACGGCTAAACAGTCCTTCACTTATATTTTTAAGCCCCTCAGAAAAAACAATATTCACTAATTTATTATTTCCAAAAGCATAAACCCCCAAGTTTGTAACGTTCTCAGGAATAGTTATGCTTGTTAATTCATTATTATAAAAAGCATCATCACCTATACTCTTAACACTTTTAGGTAAAATTATATTCGTCAAACTATTATTTAAAAAAGCATAATCTTCTATAATTTCTACACTTGAACCTAATGTAAGGTTTTTTAAATCACCTTTTAAATCAGGGTTTTCTGGTGTACTATTCGTAAAAGCTGAAGCCCCTATATTGATAACACCATTACCAATAACAACAGTTTCTAAATTTGGATTGTTTTCAAATGCACTGTCCTCTATATCCAAGACACTATCTGGAATTAATACACTAGTTAATTGATTATTATGAAAAGCAAATTCACCAATAGTAATAATACCATTAGGTATTCTTACATTTATTAAATTTTTATTTTTAAAAGCAGAGGATCCAAAACTTACAACATTATAAGATTCATCTTCAAAATTAATAACACTAGGTATTACAATGTCTTTTGTTAAGCCCAAATAGTTGTTAATTTGAGCAGTATTATTTTCTGCGGAAAGTATCTCATAGCTATAATCTCCAACCGTAAATGTTTGTGCATGTATTAATCCATTAAAAAATAATGCAAATAATAAAGTAATTTTTTTCATGTTTATTTTTTTGCAAAGGTAATTATTTAACAACTAAAGTTATTAAATAGTTTCTAAATCATATTCAATAACACTCACAATTACAAGTTAAAATATTGTTTACCTCGTTATTTCGTTTTTTAGCTAAAAAAGAAAAAAATGAGAATAAAAATATATTTACTAGTGCAAAACTTATCATCTGATATTCAATTCAGTTTAAATAAAATACAAGAGCTAATTTTGAGTAGTTGTAAATTATATAATCTATGATTAAAAAAATGCTAGTAAAGTCTTTTAGTTTATTTTTACCAACTAAATCATTATATATGTTATCATCTGTTTTAAAGATAAAAAGCGATGAAACACCTACCTTAACAATAAGAAAGCCTGTTGTAGCGTTAATTTCAAATTGTTTAAATGACACTCATCAGAATTTTATTCAAAACAGTGATCATTTTTGTGCCGACGGTGTTTTACATCCCTATAAATTCTCTTATAAAAATCACCATGGAATTATACCTGTTTTAGATATTTTACCTACAGAAATGTTGTCTATTTCTGGAATGAAAAAAGCTAAAGAGTATTTTATAAATGCAGTTAAATATGCCGTAGGACAAGGTGTAAAAGTAATTTTGTTAGCGGCCTCTACCAAAAGACTTTTTGGGAATGGATCTGAACTAAAAAAACAATTCCCAAACATTTTATTTACCATTGGAGACAATGGAACTGCCCTAGCTTTTTTAAAACAAATAGAATATGTTACTACAAACCTTCCTAAAACAGCACCCATTGTTGTGTTAGGAGCTGGTTTTTTAGGGGAAGCTGCCATTAGCTATTTAAAAGACAATGGTTATCAAAAAATTGTGATTATTAGTAAACATCGTGTTAAAATGCATGAAGAAGAATTACAATTTACCAGTATTGACAAGTATATTAATTCTGAATATTTTTGTGGAGCTAATTTATTTTTAGGTTGTGCACACAATCATAATGTACAAAAAGAGCAATTAGAAAAATTAGTTAAAAAACAATTAATTGTTTTAGATGTAGCTGT
>CALHCC010000032.1 GCA_937930675.1 uncultured Flavobacteriaceae bacterium | reverse complement strand
TCCTATGGCGGTAGTAACAATTCCTAAAAATAATAAATAAGGCAATTGAGTTTTGTAGTTTGCAATTTCCACATCTATAAAAAAGAGAAAAGGAGTTAACAATATCACGACCCATCCGTTCTGATAAAACATAAGCATGCTGGCATGGTAGTTGGCTACATGTTTTTTCATTAAAATATTTCTTGTAGCAAAACACAAAGCAGAAAGTACTCCAAATAGAATTCCTAACGTAGTTTGATTTCCTGTACTAAACTCAGGAGTTAACACATACAAACCTAGGATAACCAAGAGAGCCAAGCCTAAATGTTTTGGATTAAATCTAGTTTTTAGAATGATTGGTTCTAATAGTATGGTAAATATAGGAAAGGTAAACAAAGCAATAACCCCCAAACCTGCTCCTGCCATTTGTAAAGCATAAAAGTAGGTGACCCAGTGAATGGTCTGTATAAATGCACAAAACAAAAAAGAAAGCGTGTCTTTTTTGTAACGATATTGAAGGGGGATTTTTTTAACAATGCTAAAAACAGCAATGGTGATAAAAGCAAACAAACATCTGGACCAAATTCCTATCTCTGGAGGTAACGAAATATAGTTCCCTAAGGGAGCTGCCGTAGCAATAATTAATAAAGCGATGTTTAGCTCTATAATATTTTTGAATTCTTTGGACATAGCATGAATGATTCATGTACAATTAAAAAACTTCTATTTAATTGTACATCTGTTTTTTATTACATCGTTGTTTTGTTTTAACAACCTAACGTTAAACGATTCAGTTTTTTAGAATATGCGGAATTATACTTTAAAAATGATGTTATACCATTTAAAAAATAAATCGTCCTACTATTGATTCTCAACAAATAAACGAATTCAACAGATAAACTTGACTTTATGCGATAGAATAAAGTCAAAATGGTGTTACTTAAGGCCTGTGCTTCCAAATCCTCCAGCTCCACGATCGGTCTTGTTTAATTCATTCACTTCTATCCATGTTGCTTGTTCGTGTTTGGCAATCACTAATTGAGCAATACGTTCTCCATCGGTAATTTCAAAAATTTCGTTAGAAAGGTTTACTAAAATCACTCCTATTTCACCTCTGTAATCTGCATCTACAGTACCTGGGGCATTTAATACGGTAATTCCTTT
The DNA here is from genome assembly GCA_937930675.1 of uncultured Flavobacteriaceae bacterium. Taxonomy (GTDB): domain Bacteria; phylum Bacteroidota; class Bacteroidia; order Flavobacteriales; family Flavobacteriaceae; genus Wenyingzhuangia. The sequence continues at coordinate 17,256 of CALHCC010000032.1, read as the reverse complement.
TTTAGCAGCCAATCCACTTCTAGGTCTTACTTGTGCTTCGTACTCTTGTGGTAGGGCTATAAACAATCCGGTAGGAATAATGGCTCTTTCTAAAGGTTTTAAAAACACGCTTTCAGAAATATTGGCTTTGATATCGAGTCCCGCAGCTCCAGAAGTTTCGTACTTAGGTAATGCGTGTTTGGATTTGTTAATAATTTCAACGTTCATATCAATGTATTTAACGGTTTATTAGTTTTTGATAGATAAATTTTCTTTGTGTTAAAAAAACAATCATCAAAGCAAGTAATAAGAATAATGTGTTTATATAATAATTACCTCTGTAAAGATAAAAAGAGCTAAAAGAGAATGCGGTTATCATCAAAAAAAGACTACTGATTTTAGTGATGTTGTAAGGTGTTTTGTAGTGTTTTTGGCCATACAAATAAGAGCAGAGCATCATGATGGCATAAACGCTAAAGGTAGTCCAAGCAGCTCCCATGTATCCGTAGACAGGAACAAATAATAACAATCCAATTACGGTTAAGACTCCTCCTAATACAGAAAAGTACATAGCGTATTGTGTTTGTCCTGTGTTTTTATACCATACAGAAAGGTTGTTGTAAATACCCAATAGTAAATTAGCTAAGAGTATCACAGGTACAATGTCTAAGGTTTTTAAATAAGCAGGTTGTTTTAATAAGATAGTCGCAAAAAAATCGATATAGGCAACAATAGTAAGGCTGATAAAAGCTCCTAAAATGGTAAACCATTCTAAAATAACTGCGTAGGTTTCTTTTGCGTTTTTTTGTTTAGAAATGTTAAAAAAGAAAGGTTCTGCCCCCAATTTAAAAGCCATAATAAATAAAGACATAAATACACCTAATTTGTAAGTTCCTGCATAGGCTCCTGCAATGCTTTTGTTTAAAAGTCTGGGTAAAATAAGTTTGTCTAAATTTTCATTGCTTACATAAGCCAAGCCTGCAATTAGTATAGGCCATCCATATAATAACATCTTTTTTAACAGATTCTTTTGTATAGAGAAATTAAAAGTGGCAGCAGTTTTAAGTAAGAAGAAAAAAGTAAAAGCACTCGCTATAAAATTGGCTAAAAAGATATAACCTACTTTAGAATTTGTTGAATACAAATTTAAAATAGAAATATTTTTAGGGTTTTTTAAAAATACAAGAAAAAGAAGGTTTAAAAAGGCAAAAATGACAATGTTTAGAATTTTAAACCCTGCGTATTTCCATGCTTTGTTGGTAATTCTTAAATAGGCAAATGGAATTACGGCCAAATTATCAAAAATTAAAATGGCAATTAAAATTTTAAAATGAATTGTTTCTGTAAAACCTAATCTAGGAGCAATTACATCGCTTAAGAAAAAGATAGGAATTAAGCATACCGTAGCTAAAGAAACAATGGTAAACGAAGTATTGATGACTTGTTTTTTATTTTCTTCGGAATTGTAGAATTTAAAAAATGTAGTTTCCATTCCAAAAGTAAGTAGCACATTAAAATAAGCTGCCCAAACGTAAAACTCTGTGTTTACATTAAATTGTTCTGTATTTGGTAAGATTTTTGTGTGTAATGCTACCAGAAATATATTGATAGCTTTGGGCAGTACGGCTGCAATACCGTACACAAATGTGTTTTTTAAAAAGGACTTTAAAGTGCTCAATTTTCAATAATTCTAAAACAAAGATATTCTATTTAAATAGAAACCTATAAAAAGATGAGAAAGATGATTTTTTTTAAGTGTATTAAAAAAATAACAATTAGGAATGTTCTTTTTCATTCTTCCACATCAAACCCATGCACAAGTTTCAAAATCATTTAAAAAATTGAGCTCTTATGAAAAGTGTTGGGTGTATTTTCATCCGTTTAAGGCAAAAAGAGCCTATAAAATATCTAAAGAAGTAAATAAAACCATAGATTCTATCTTAAAGGTTGGTGATATGGAGAATCATCATGCAGGAAATCAATTAGATGCTTTTAAGCATGCTTTTTGGATGTGGAGTTTAGCAGAAAGAATAGGTTATAAATCGGCTAAGAGTTTGGGAGAAAAACACGAGAAAGGAAATTATGAATTTCATTTGCAATATAAGTTAGAAGATAGAACCACACCTGATAAAGTGAGCTGTGAAATGGATTTGTACAACAATTCGGTAGGTTTAGAATTGTATCAAAAATACAAACATAAAAAGTTGTCCAAACAACAGCATATTGCCATTGTGAAAGAAGCGGTAGTAATAGGGAAAATGAGAATGATTTATCAAACCACTTCTGGAGTTTACCTAGATGCTTTAGGGTATAAAATACCTAAAGAAAAATATTTTGGAGTTTGGGAGAACCCAAAATGCTTGGTTCCCTCAAGCTCACAGTTTTTAATGACGGATAATCAATCTAAATCGTTAAATTTGCTACAAAACAAAATAATTAGATGAGAACAGTACATTCAATTTTAGCAGCTTTTGTATTAATAGCACTTGCCATGGTAGTGTTTAATGCCGTGATGAGTTTAAAAAGAGACGAGCAATTTAAAAACGGAGACAGAAAATTAGGTTTAATCGCTTTTATTCTTTCACATACTCAGTTTTTAATAGGATTAATCACGTACTATGTGTCGCCTTGGTATAAAACGCTAAAAAATGTGGGAATGGGAAAAGCGATGAAAGATGCAGATGTGCGTTTGTTTACCGTAGAGCATCCCTTAATTATGATTTTAGCCATTGTATTAATTACTATAGGTTGGTCTAAACATAAAAAAGCAACGGACGATAAAGCAAAATATAAAAAGTTTATTGTTTTTTACGGAATTGCTTTTGTATTGATTTTATCTAGAATTCCATGGTCTCAATGGTTTCATTAAAATAACGATTGATGGCAACTTATAAAACAATGCCTTTAGGGAAAAGCATCATAGCTTATCCCTTAACCGTTGTGTTTTATTTAGTGTATGGTTTTTTGCTATGCCTGTTTCATCCTTTGCAATGGTTGGCCTTAAAATTAGGAGGATATACTGCACACAAGATCGTAGTAGATGCTCTGAATGGTTCTTTACTAGCTTCTTTAGCTATTTTAGGAACCAAGGTGAAGTTTATAAATACTCATCAACTAACTTTAGGAGTACCTCATATCATTATAGCAAATCATCAAAGTTCTCACGAAATTCCTGCTTTAGGATGGTTTTTTAGAAAATTGCATCCTAAATTTATTTCTAAAAAAGAATTAGGAAAAGGAATTCCAAGTGTTTCCTTTAATCTAAAACACGGAGGTTCTGCCTTAATTGATAGAAAAGATGCTAGACAAGCTTTATCTGCCATAGGAACGTTTGCAAAATATCTTAAAAAGAATAATAGAACCGGAATTATATTTCCGGAAGGAACACGTAGTAGAGACGGACAGCCTAAGCGTTTCTCACAAAACGGATTAAAAGTATTAACAAAGTATGCATCCACAGCAGTGGTGGTACCTGTTACCATTAACAATTCGTGGAAATTGTGGGAATACGGCCAGTTTCCTATGAATATTGGTGTTCGCATGACTATTGAAACACATCCACCTATTAAGGTTTCAGACAAGCCGTTTGAGGAGCTATTTGTAGCGGTTGAAGAAGCAGTGAAATCTAAAATAGAGAAACCTCTTTAGAAATAAATAAAGTTTTATCCAGTTTTGAAGTGATTAAAAACAGGTTACTTATAATTAAGCCTTAATTACTTTTATAAAAAAAACTATGAATACTTTATTATCAAAAATTAATTTAAAAATGATAATACCACTTTTATTACTGGTATTATTAGTTGTTGTTTTTAGCCCGTTTAGTGTAAATGATGCAGGTGAGAGACAAGTAATACAGACTTTAGGTGGTGATTTGAATATTAGATTTCAGCCAGGGCTTTATTTTAGTGGATTTGGATCTAAGGTAACTACCTATCCAAATAATGTGACTATCCAGGCAAGTACAGATTCTAAGGCATCTCCAGATGCAGATTATCATGTCGTACCTTATCAAGGTACTTTTTCAGAGGGAGATAATGCTTTAATGTCGCATACAGTTAAGTGGGATTTGCCAAATACTGTAGAATCTATGTTGGCTTTGCACAAAACCTATACAAACATTAACAATTTAATGACAACTACTTTGTTAACGTATCAAAATCAAACGGCATCTTACAGTGCACAAAGAATGAGTTCGGAGGCACATTATTCAGGAGGAAAGTCACAATTAAATGCTTATTTTCAAGATCAATTAAGAAATGGACAGGTTTTGTTAATTACAGAAACAAAAACAAGACGTTTAGAGGATGGAAGCACAAAAGCTTATATTGAAGTACGAGAGAAATTAAATGATGATGGAACGATTAAACGAACAATTTCTGACATTCAAAAATATGGAATCGTAGCCTCTGTAGCTACTATTGATGAGGTAACGTATGATGAACGTATTTATGAAAAATTAAAAGCAAAAATTGATGCAGCATCAGATGAAGCAACTGCCAAACAACAATTAATTACAGCACAACAAGAGGCTTTAACAGAAAAAGCACGTGGAGAAAAATTAATTGCACAAACCAAAGCAAGAGAAGAAGCGGATAAGTTGCAAGAAGTTATTAGAGCGGAAAAAGCATCGGCTGTAGCGGCTGAAAATTTAAAAAAGGCAAGATTAGATGCTGCTGCGGAATTGGCTTTAAAGGAAGCACAAGCAAAAGGAGATAAATTAAAGGTTGCAGCAGGTTTAACACCTAAAGAAAAGGCTGAGTTTGAAATGCAGACTAGAATTGGGGTCGCTAGAGAGTTAGCTAAAGTAGCAGTTCCTAAAATTGTAGTAGGAGGAGGTAGTTCTAAAGGCGGTACGAGTCCTATGGATGCTATTGGAATTAAAATGCTGATGGAAATTTCTAAAGATTTAAGCAGAAAATAAATTTTAGAAACAGTTTGTAGAATTCTCTAAACACAAATGCACTTTTGATGATTGTCAAAAGTGCATTTGTGTTTAAATACTGACCCTTTTTATCTTTTATTGAAACTCAAAACAATCTCGGTCTTCTAAAAACTTAAATTGATGACGAACATCAGTTAAAAAATCTTTTTTTAAAGTTACTTGTGTTAAAGAAGGTTGGTTGTTGCAGGTAGTAATTTCATCTCCCAGAGGGCTAATTACTTTAGAATCTCCTTGATATCTTAAGTTGTTTCCGTCGATACCAATTCTATTTACAGCAACTACATAACTCATGTTCTCTATAGCACGTGCGGTTAACAAACGATTCCACGCAAAAGCCCTTTTGGCAGGCCAGTTGGCAACATACAAGGCAATATCATAAGTGTCAATATTTCTAGACCATACCGGAAATCTAAGATCGTAACAAATAAAAGGTTTAAGCTTAAACCCTTTGTAATGAATCACAGTATTTGAGGTACCAGGAGTGTAAACAGTATTTTCTTTTCCGTAAGTAAATAAATGTTTTTTATCGTAATAGCTTTTAATTCCCTTAGGAGTTACAAATAAAAAACGATTGTAAAAATGGTTGTTTTCTGCAATGCTAACCGATCCGCAAATGGCACAATGTAATTCTTTGGCTTTTTGCAACATCCAAGTAACAGCTGCTCCATCCATAGTTTGTGCAATAGTGCTAGCATCCATGCTAAAACCTGTGTTAAACATTTCTGGCAATACAATTAAATCTGTTTTTAAATGATTGATTTCACGATTTAAATACTCAAGAGTAGCGGTGCTGTCCATCCATTGAATATCGGTTTGGACTAAGGTAATGTTTAACGAATCTGACATAATATATCACAGGCTTTAAGTAAGGTATCATCGGTTTTGGCAAAACAAAATCTAAGGACTTTTTCATCTAAATGATGGGTGTTAAAAACGGATACAGGGATGGCTGCAATTTTAAATTCTTGCACCATTCGTTTTGCAAAGTCAACATCGTTTTCAAGAGTGATGTTGTCGTACTTTAACAATTGAAAATAGGTTCCTTTAGAAGGGATAAATGTAAATTTAGAATGTTGAATTCCGTTTAAAAATAAATCTCTTTTGTTTTGATAAAATTGATTTAAATAGTTGTAATTGTTTTCATCTTTTATAAAAGCAGCAAAAGCTTTTTGAAAAGGAGTGTTAATGCTGTACACATTAAATTCGTGTACTTTAATAAACTCATCCATTAACTGTTTAGGAGCGGCTGCATACCCCATTTTCCATCCGGTATTGTGAAATGTTTTACCAAATGAAGCAATGATAAAACTATGATTTTTTAAGGTGTCGTATTTGCAAATACTTTCGTGAGTTAAACCATCATAGGTCATGTGTTCGTACACCTCATCGCTCAACACAATAATATCAGTACCTCGAATGATCTTCTCTAAAGCTTGTAAATCTTCCTTAGATAGAAGAGTTCCAGTAGGGTTTAAAGGACTATTTAAAATAATCATTTTGGTTTTGGTGCTGATTTTAGAAGCGACCTCTTGCCAGTTAATTTGATAATTGGGGTAATGTAGTTGGATGTATACAGGAATTCCTCCATTTAATTTTACCACAGGCTCATAGCTGTCAAAGGCAGGTTTAAAAATAAGAACTTCGTCGTTTTTATGTACAAATGCTGTAATTGCATTAAATAGGGCTTCTGTTGCTCCAGCAGTTACAGTAATTTCGTTATCAGCATTGTAAGTAGCTCCGTAACTTTTGTGAATTTTTTGAACAATCACTTCTCTTAATTCTAAATCACCTCGCATGTGTGCATATTGGTTGTGTCCATTAAGCATGGCTGTATGCACCAATTCTTTTAGTTGCTTAGAGGTTTCAAAATTAGGAAAGCCTTGCGATAAGTTAATTGCTTGATGTTTGTTAGCAAGCTGACTCATGGTGGTAAAGATACTTTCTGATGAATTGGGAAGTTTGGATTTGATATTCAATGCACTAAATTTATTTGTATGATAAAAATAAGGATTGATTTGTGATTTATGTTTAAAATCAGCTTTAAATCCGTAAAGAAATCTTATTTTTGAAAGAATTGAAATGTAATATTTTTAATGAGAAAAGATACTAAAATAGCAGTTTTTGGAGGAGGTAGTTGGGCTACAGCTATTGTTAAAATGTTGAGTGAAAAAGGAAATACCATAGGTTGGTATATGCGAAATTCTGCGGCTATTGATTATATAAAAAAGCACAAACACAATCCTAATTATATTACTTCGGTAGAATTTAATGTATCTCAACTTTATTTGTCGGATGATATTAATGAATTGGTAGCGTTTGCAGATGTGTTAATTTTTGCGATACCTTCTGCTTTTTTAGATGCAGAGTTAAAGAAATTAATCACTTCTTTGTCTGATAAAATTATTTTTTCGGCGATTAAAGGAATTGTACCAGAAACAGGTTTAATTGTAGGAGAGTATTTAAACGAAATTCACAAAGTCCCTTTCGAGAATATAGGAGTTATTGCAGGACCGTGTCATGCCGAAGAAGTGGCTATGGAAAGGTTGTCTTACTTAACGGTAGCATGTCAGGATGAAGGGAAAGCTATTGACTTGGCAGAATGTTTAAATTCTCATTATATTTTTTGTAAAACTTCGGATGATATTATAGGAACCGAATATGCAGCCATGCTAAAAAATATTTATGCCATTGCAGCGGGAATTGCACATGGTTTAGGATATGGAGATAATTACCAAGCCGTATTAATGTCTAACGCAGTAAGGGAAATGAAGCGTTACATTAAAAAAGTACACAAAATGAAACGAAACATTAACAATTCTGCTTATTTAGGAGACTTGTTGGTAACGGGGTATTCTACGTTTAGTCGTAACAGAATGTTTGGGAATATGATTGGAAAGGGGTACACGGTAAAATCGGCCATGATGGAAATGAAGATGATTGCCGAAGGATATTATGCTGTAAAATCTGCCTACGAAATCAATTTAATCAACGGAGCAAAAACGCCTATTATTGATGCGGTATACGGTGTTGTGTATGAGGGTAAAAGCCCTAAAAAGTGTTTTAAAATGTTGTCAGAAAAGCTAGATTAAGTTTTTATTTACTAACAATTCCTTCTTTGCCAAGTTGTTTAATTACTCTTAAAGCACCTTCTTTAATGGTGTTTTTTTCAAAGACAAACTTTTTCTCGTACATGGTATTACCTACAAAAAAAGTAGTGTTAAAAAAGTTGGTTAATTTAAATAAGTCGGGTTGAATTAATTCTACTTTGGCAAAAGATTTAGCAGGTAACTTTTGTAATGTTTTTCTCATGACAGAAGTCTCTATAAATTTATCTTCATCATATCCTTTAGATACAATAATCGCCATTTCTAAATCTTCGTCTTTGTCATTTATCAAATAGATGTTCCAATCATCGCATTGAAATTCGTTGTTGTATTCTTTTACAACTGCCATAAAAACGTTTTCTACTTCTGGAATTACAATGTCTTTTTTCATGATAAATTTTAAGAATAACCGATAAATTTGCCTCGCAAAAATAAGAAATCTACTACGATAAAAGGTTTTTGATATGTGAAAAGATGAATACGAAACTATAAAAAAAGAGCTCATTAAAAATGAGCTCTTTGGTGTACTTTAGCTAATAGACTTAAATTGTTCTAAGAAACGAACATCGTTTTCGTAAAACATTCTAATATCTGGAATTTGGTATAATAACATGGCAATACGCTCTATTCCCATACCAAAAGCATATCCGCTATATTGAGTAGGGTCTATATTGGCATTTTTTAATACATTAGGATCTACCATACCACATCCCATAATTTCTAACCAACCGGTTCCTTTGGTAATTTTATAATCTGTTTCTGTCTCTAATCCCCAGTAAATATCTACCTCAGCACTTGGTTCTGTAAACGGAAAATAAGAAGGACGTAAACGTATTTTAGATTTACCAAACATCTCTTTGGTAAAGTATAATAAGGTTTGTTTTAAATCTGCAAAAGACACATCAGTGTCAATATACAATCCTTCTACCTGATGAAATATACAGTGAGCACGAGCAGAAATATCCTCGTTTCTAAAAACTCTTCCTGGAGATAAAGTTCTAATAGGAGGTTTGTTATTTTCCATATATCTAGTTTGTACAGATGAGGTGTGTGTACGTAATAAGATATCTGGATTTTGCTCTATAAAAAACGTATCCTGCATATCACGAGCAGGGTGGTATTCTGGTAAGTTTAAAGCGGTAAAGTTGTGCCAGTCATCCTCTATTTCAGGTCCTTCAGAAACGGTAAATCCAATTCTAGAAAATACATCAATAATTTGATTTTTTACAATGGAGATAGGATGACGAGAACCTAGGTTTAAAGGTTCGGCAGGTCTGGTTAAATCGTTAAGACTACTTTTGTTAAGATCCGCATCTTCTAACGTTTCTCTTAGTTGATTTATCTTTCCTTCCGCAGCTTGTTTAAAGGTGTTTAATGCCTGACCAAATTCTTTTTTCTGATCGTTAGCTACATTTTTAAACTCCGCAAAAAGATCGTTTAAAATACCTTTTTTACCTATGTATTTAATTCTAAATGCTTCTAACTCTTCTTTAGTAGTCGCTTTAAAATCATTTACTTCACCAATCAGTTCTTTAACTTTATCTAACATAATTGTTATTCAGAAATTAGACTGCAAATTTAAGAAACTATTTGGAGTAATACTTATTTTTTTAAATGAATGGTAAATCGATTGTTAGAGAAAAACACGCGAGTTTCTTCTTTAAATTTAGGATAAGGTGTTAATACAGACTCTTGATACGAGAAATTTTGAGTGATGATGTAATCATAATTCCATTGCATTGCTTTTTGGATGTTGTCTTTTGTAGTATCCATTACACAATATCCTTTTCTGTTTAACTGAATAAAGGCAAGGTTTGGACTGTAAGAATCAATCAATAATACTTTTGCTGATGTTGGAATCTGTAAACTGTCTAAAACAGTATTCGCATTCGCAAAATTCTTTCTGGTTTTCTCTAGGGGACTCCAATCTCTAGCCTTATAGCCAAAATAAAATACAAGTAGGTTTAAAATAATAGTAGAAAATAATAAGCCGTAACGAAGTTTTGAGTGTAAAAAGTGTTTGGGTATATAGGTATATACTCCGATCATCCAAAAAATAAGGATAGGGAAAAAAGTATCCAAGGCGTAATAATCATGTGCTACAAATTGCTGTAACATTAAGAACATGTACGTTAAAATTCCTAGGGTTACAATGCTTAAGTAAATAAGTATAGGCTTTTTTAAGTTTAATTGCTTTCTATGTTTAAAGACAATGATTCCAAAATACATTAGTAATCCGTAATGAATGATGGTGAAATACCTCCAACTTTCGTGGTACAGCGTATAAAATATAGTGAGTATGGCATTTTTAAAAGAGTTTGGAGGTAAAGGATAACTTAAAAAGTTAGATCCAAAGTTTTTAAAAAGATAGTATTTATTGTAAAAGAAATAAAGCATTACAAAAGAGATAGCCACAAGGCATAGCAAGGTGTTTTTTACAAATCTTTTTTTGTAAATAATAAGTTGTAATGTGTAGTAGCATACAAAAGCGATGAGGTAATTTATAAAAGGAAATCGCATAAGCGCTGCGAATGTTAAAAAGACAATTCCTATTAAGAATGATTTATGATCAGATTGTAAAAAGTACTTAGAAATAAAATAACTACTTATAAAAAGGAAAGCCAATGCGGGGCTAGAGGGTAAAAAACTACTTGCATAAAAAGAATATGTGGGCGATAATAATACAAACAGTTGTAAAAAAATAGACCATGGATAAGATTTGGTGTGTAAAAAAATGGTTTTCCCTAAAAAGTAAATTCCTAATAAGGATATAAGTAATGTGTACCATTTAAAAACAGCAGGGCTTTTGGTGTGAAATATTTTCATTAAAATAGCTACCGTATACTGATGGATGGGGAAATCTACCGTAGTAATACCTGTGGCATGGTTGGGAGGGTATTGCCAAAAATCGGTTTTACTTTTTTGATTTGGAGAAAATTGAGGGTTTAAACAATAGGTTTCCGGATGAAAAAAATCAAAAGAATTGTTTAAAAACCCTAAAGAAATGGCATAATGATCTGCATTGGCCCAAGCATGCCTTCCTTTTAAAGGGCTCCTAAGATTGTACATACTAATGATGAAACCAACGCTAATTAATAGTAACCAATTTAACTGAATTTGTTTTTTGCTCATTTTATAGATAAAACAAGCAAATTAGAAAGAATTTATTTATTAAGAGTTGCTGTTAAAGAGATTTCTACTTGTTCTGTAATTTTATAAAATAAAACTGAAGGTATTTTGATGTTAAAGTTCTTTAAGGCAATAGAAAAATTACCGGTTAACATAAATTTATCTTCTTTTTGAGTGATTTGCAATGTCACTGTTTTCTTTTGACTAACTCCATGAATGGTAAAGGTTCCTTCTACAAAAATAGAGGGACTGGTTGTAAAGTCAAACGTATCAAAATCTTTAATGTTGCCTATAAAACTTGCTTTTGGATACTTGTCACTTTCTAAATAGTTTTCATTAAAGTGTTCTTGCATTAATTTGTTTTTAAATACAAAATCACGAATACTCATTAAACAAGCAATTTTTCCAGAATTGGTGTCCAAAATAAGTCTTACACGATTGTTTTCAGCTTTAATAGGTTCAATGTTAGACTTTGCAGCATCAAATAAAATAATTCCTTTTTGGGTGCTATAATTTTTGGTTTGTGCGTGTAGTCCAGTAAACAAGACTATAAAAAAGCTAAAAACAACGATGTAATTTTTCATATTTATTCTTCTAGTCTTCCGTCAGTAATCCACTGAGCTATTAAATCTAATTCTGTTTGTGTTAAGCTCGTTGCTCTTCCTCTAGGCATAAAACCTGGGCTACCAGGAGTTCTATTTATTCTGTCTGAAATGCCAGCTGCATTGTTACGAGCATTTCTAAAATCGGTATAGTTGGTTTGGCTACCATTCTGTCCATGACAAGGTATACAGTTGTTTTGAATAATAGGTAAAATGTTTCTTGCAAAAGTTATAAGAGGAGTGTTGTCTTCAGTAGTTTCTCCGTCTTCTGCATTTGTGTTTCCATCGTCACCTGTATTCTGATCATCATTGTTGGTTTCTTCTACTGGAACTTCATTATCATCAGTATTTTGGTCTTCACTATTTGTGTCTCCGTCGTCATCTGTATTCTGATCATCATTGTTAGTTTCTTCTACTGGAACTGGAGTGATATCACTTTCAGGAGAGTCGTCACTACTTGAACAACTATATAAAGAGAATGCGATAACGGATGCTAATAAAATTTTTTTCATATTATATTATTTATTGAGTTATACTATTATTTAAGGTTGTTCTACTTTTCCGTCAGTAATCCATTTCGCAATTAAATCTAAATTTCTTTGGCTTAATCTAACAAGTTGTCCTTCTGGCATAAAACCTGGGCTGCCAGGAGTTCTATTTACTCTATCTGAAATGTCTGTTGCGTTATCGCTCGCATTTCTAAAATTGGTATAGTCTGGTTGACTACCGTTTGGTCCATGGCAAGGAGTACAACTATTTTGAATAATGGGTAAAATGTTTTGATTGAAAGTAACCAAATCAGGGATGCTTTCGTTGTTATCCTCATTATTGTCTGTAAGATCTGAGGCACTATCGTTAGAACAACTAAAAATTAAAAAAGACATAATAGTGATTAAAAATACTTTCCCCATGATTTATACCTATTTAGATTTAAGGTTTAGTAGTTGTTTACGACAGAACATTACACTTAAAGAAATCTTAATTATGAAAAATTTATTTTTAGTTAGTTTTTTACTGCTTTCAGTATTAAAAATTCAAGCACAAAACTCTTTGTTTGATGAGTTAGAGAAAGACTTAGTGTTGTCTGAAAGTAAAAAAGTGACGGCTATTTTTAAAAGTTATAAAGTTTTAAATTTAGATACGCCTAAGTTAGTATCTAAAAAACATTTAAATTTTGTAGTTGCTCACAGATTTGAAACGATTAAAAATGGATTTGAAGATTTGTTTGGGTTAGATACAGCCAATACAAGATTGTCTTTTACGTATGGGTTAACAGATGCCATTAATGTAAGTTTTGCAAGAAGTAGATTTGGGAATCCCTATAGTTTTGGAGTGAAATACAACATTGCTCATCAGCAAAAGAATGGTTTTCCGGTGACCATTGCGGGGTTAAATCAGTTAGGAATTAACGATGAATTGAGTAGAAGTAGTCTTCCAAGATTGTCGTTTGAAAACAGATTAACAAGTAACCATCAGTTGATTATAGCACGTAAATTTAATTCTAAATTGTCTTTAGAATTAGTCCCTACGGTTTTACACGATGGATTGGTTATAGAAGATAATCAAGACAATTGGCAAGGAGCTTTAGGTTTTGGAGGTAGATATTTGTTTACCAAACGAATGGGATTGGTGGTAGACTATGTAGCACATTTAAACAGAGCGAGTAATAGTACTTTTAACAATCCGTTATCTATTGGTTTAGAAATAGAAACAGGAGGACATGTGTTTCAGTTAAGTTTTAGCAATGCCAATGGTTTGTATGAAAACAATTTTATAAATGGAGCTACTGGAGATTGGTTAGATGGAGATATTTTCTTTGGCTTTAGTATTAATAGAATTTTCAATTTTAATAAAAAATAAAGATTACCAACCTTTAAACGGAACAATCCAAGGTTGATGATTAAAAAAGTTCCACGGTGTGTTCGCTAAATCTATATTAGGGTTGACAAACTGTTGGAACTTTCTTCTGTTTAGACTTTTTTTACTGATGGCATACACGGCTACCGTATTTCCTTTTTTAGCGGCTTCGTGTTTAATGTATTGTGCGTATTGCCAAATAACGCTAGGGGTTGTGTTTAACATCCCTTTTTGTTTGGGTGTTAAATTTTTAGCATAGTTGTAATGTATCTTTTGAGTGGTTAAATCTTTAACTTTGTAATAAGTACTTCCATGTTTTGATCTGAGCATCATCCTCCAGCTCATTTTATGAGCTTCTTCCGTCCAAAAAGCAGTATCTTCTATAAAATGTTGTCGAATCGGTAAAGCTATTTGGATGAGTACATACATTCCAATACCCATCGTAGTAAGTTGAGAATTATATGAAGAGGATTCGGTATTAAAAAAAGGTTTTTTCGCCAAAAATAGTTGATGGATCTTTTCACTCGGAAAAAAGAACAATGCAAAAGAGAGACTTAGATAAGGAAAAACACCTACTTGAAATACAATAGAGTTAAAACTGTGGAAAGCTATGGATAAGATAAAACCAAATAGGCGTGTTTTTCTGTAAGCTAATAGCGGAATAATCAATAAATCAAATAAAATACCACCATAAGCAATGCCCATGTAAAACCATTTTTCCGTAAAAAAAGAACCTATTACAGGAAAACTCGCTTTGGATGCTAGTGTAATACTTGTGTACGTACCGTCTAGCCAATCCGGATACATTTTAGCAATGGCTCCGTAAATATAAACACAAGTAATTTGGAAGATCAGCATAAATTTACAGGCATAATACATGCCTGTTTCTTTAGCTATTTTTCGATACTTTACATCTAGCGAAGCGTATTTATGAGCAGGTAAAAAGCACATGATAAAGCACAATAGAATCATTAAATAATAATGATTGTTATATGATATTTTGTGAATTACATAACAGTAACTCCATAAAATGGTATAACCTATGATAGAAATTCGGTAGTAATACCCCAAGGTAACTCCAAGACCTAAGAGTCCCATAAAACCATACAAATAATACATTCCAAGTCCATCCAAAGGATGTAGCCATTCAAAACCAATCAAACTAAAATGAATGCTAGGCTCTATGTAGGTTCGTTCTATCCAACCTGTAAAAATAGATCCCCAGGCTTCTAATGTGAGAACCAATCCGAATACAATTCTAAATACAATTAAAGAACTATTATCTACTTTTTTATACAAAAATTTCATGCTATATTGTAAGATGCAAATGTTAAAATCAACTAATACAAATATATTTTTATATTTAAATAAAACGTTAAGAAATGGATAATAGAGTAAAAGATTTTATGGAACTGGTAAAAATTCGTAATGGTAACGAACCTGAGTTTTTACAAGCCGTACAAGAAGTTGCAGAAACAGTAATTCCTTATGTGTGTCAACACAAAATTTATTTCGGAAAAAATATATTATTACGAATGGTAGAGCCTGAAAGATTAATATCTTTTAGAGTATGTTGGGTAGATGATGATGGAGAAATTCAAATTAACAGAGGGTACCGAGTTCAAATGAATTCTGCCATTGGACCTTATAAAGGAGGATTGAGATTCCATCCTACAGTAACACAAAGTGTTTTAAAGTTTTTAGCGTTTGAGCAAGTATTTAAAAATGCCTTAACTACGTTGCCTATGGGAGGCGGAAAAGGAGGTTCGGATTTTGATCCTAAAGGAAAATCAGATGATGAAATTATGCGTTTTTGCCATGCTTTTATGAGTGAATTGTTCCGTCATATTGGTCATGATACTGATGTGCCCGCAGGAGACATTGGTGTAGGAGCAAGAGAAGTAGGGTTTTTGTTTGGAATGTATAAAAAACTAAGAAATGAATTTACAGGAGTCTTAACAGGTAAAGGATTGTCTTGGGGAGGATCGCAAATTAGACCAGAAGCTACAGGGTACGGAGCGGTGTATTTCGCACAATCTATGTTAAAAACGCAAAAAGATACTTTAAAAGATAAAACCATTCTAATTTCAGGTTCTGGGAATGTAGCTCAGTTTGCAGCCCAAAAATGTATTCAATTAGGAGGGAAAGTAGTCACCATGTCAGATTCTTCTGGATATATTTTTGATGCCGAGGGAATTGATGAGGAAAAATTAGCATACATCCAAGAGTTGAAAAATGTAAAAAGAGGAAGAATTTCTGAGTATGTAGCTGCATTTCCATCTGCTGTTTTCCATAAAGGAGAAAAACCATGGTCAGAAAAATGTGATATGGCTTTTCCGTGTGCTACACAAAATGAATTAAGTAAAGAAGCTGCGGAGAAATTAATAGCAAATGGATGTATTGCCATTTCAGAAGGAGCCAACATGCCTTGTACTATAGAAGCTGTAAATGTGTTTCATAAAGCTAAAATATTGTTTGCTCCAGGAAAAGCATCCAATGCAGGAGGAGTGGCTACTTCTGGTTTAGAGATGACTCAAAATGCCTTACGATTTAATTGGACAAGAGAAGAGGTAGATAGTAAATTGAAGGAAATTATGGAAGATATTCATGAGTCTTGTGAAAAGTATGGAACCGAGGAAGATGGTTATATTAATTATGTGAAAGGAGCAAATATTGCGGGTTTTGTAAAAGTAGCAGATGCTATGCTGGCTCAAGGAATTATTTAAAATAAACAGTTTTATTTATAAAGCTCTACTTATTTAGGTAGAGCTTTTTTATTTTTGGCTAGCTTAAGATGTACTCGTTGGAAACAGAAACAACTCATTACAGAAAAATAATACATGTAGATATGGATGCTTTTTTTGCATCGGTAGCACAATTAGATTTTCCTGAGTTAAGAGGAAAAGCCATTGCTGTAGGAGGAGATGGTAGAAGAGGGGTGATTGCAGCAGCGAGCTACGAGGCTCGTAAATTTGGTGTTAAATCTGCTATGGCAGGTTCTTTAGCCAAAAAAATGTGTCCTCATTTAATTTTTGTGAAATCTGATTTTGCTAGGTACAAGGAGATATCTATGCAGGTAAGAGAGGTGTTTTACGAATATACAGACTTGGTAGAACCTTTGTCTTTGGATGAGGCTTATTTGGATGTAACCGTAAATAAAAAAGGCTACACCTCTGCTAGTAAAATGGCTCGATTGATACGGGAAGAAATTTTTAAAAGAACAGGATTACATGCATCTGCAGGAATTGCTCCGAATAAGTTTGTTGCAAAAATAGCTTCGGATATTAACAAACCTAATGGACAAAAAACCATTATGCCAGAAGAGGTAGTTCCGTTTTTAGAGCAACTGCAAATCAGAAAATTTTATGGGGTAGGTAAGGTAACTACACAAAAAATGTATCAGTTAGGTATTTTTACAGGAGCCGATTTAAAAAGCAAAGACTTTGCTTTTTTAGAAAAGCATTTTAAAAGTGCTGCACAGCATTATTACAACATTGTAAGAGGAATTCACAACAGTCCTGTAAAACCATCACGCACCAGAAAATCTGTAGGAGCAGAACACACGTATTTAGAGAATTTAACTTCGGAAATATTTATTTTAGAAAAGTTAGAAACGCTTTGTGCAGAAATTGAAAATAGGTTA
>CALHCC010000031.1 GCA_937930675.1 uncultured Flavobacteriaceae bacterium | reverse complement strand
TTACTTAATCGGTAATTAAATCCTATTTTATGATGCTGATTATCGGTGCCATGCTCTTTAGCCTGTGTTGCTAAATATGTTGCCGCTTCTATGTATTTCTGATGGTTAGACACCAACATCCCTCCACCCGAGGTAGTTACTATCTTATTTCCGTTAAAAGAAAACACCCCCACATCTCCAAACGTTCCGCAATATTTGTTTTTATAGGTAGCTCCTAATGCAGAAGCAGCATCTTCTAAAACCAATATATCGTACTTTTGGGTAATCGCTAAAATTTCGTCTATCTGAGCAGGAATTCCGTAGCCGTGTACCAATACCAAAGCTTTAGGTTTCTGTCCTTTTTCTATTTCTGTTACAATCGCCTTTTCTAACAAAACAGGACACATATTATGGGTAACAGATTCCGAATCTATCAAAATAGGAAGTGCCCCTAAATACATAATCGGATTTACCGATGCGATAAAGGTAAACGTTGCACACAATACTTTATCTCCAGGCTGTACTCCCAACACTTTTAACCCCAAATGGATGGCAGAAGTTGCCGAGTTTAAAGCCAAACCATGTTGTATAGCCACAAAGTCGGTTACTTTTTTCTCAAAAGTAGCCAACATAGGCCCTTGAGGAGCTATCCAGTTACTATTAAAAACATCTTTTAAAAAATGCTGTTCGTTTCCTCGCATGTCTGGAGGAGATAAATATATTTTTTGTTTCAATTCTTAGAATTTTAGCTAAAATAACAAAAAGACAAAAAAGAAGAGCCTCATTTTAAAAATGAGGCTCTTTCCTAAAATAGATTTAACTTGTTTTACAACAAGATTTCTCGCCATCTGTAGGGCATTCTTTTTTTGTTGTATCGCAACACTTATGTTTACAAGCTTGGTGATTGGTGATATCACAGGTTTTACCCTCTTTACAACAACCAGAATTTATACAATTCTGCTTACACACTTCTGTTTTACAACACTGAGTATTACATTCTTTTTTTGTGGAGCAAGCACCTAAAACAAGTGCAAACATTCCTATAACCGCTATTAATACAATCGTATTTATCGTTTTTTTCATCTCTTAAGTATTTAAATTTTAAACATCGTAATTATACATTCATCGTTATGAATGCTTTCTTTTTAGTTACGATATTAAAATGGGAGGATGAAAAATAGTATTTTCATAAGTAGCAATAAATTGTTTATTTCCAAAAAATGAATTCTTCTGCCTATTTTTTAAAAATTGATACGAATAAACAGGAGGATGAATGGCAATAATCAACACACAACAACTCATTTTAAACGTTCCAGAACAACAATTCTTTTTTTCTGAAGATTCTTTTTCCGTACTTAATACAGTACAACAAGCATGTGTTGTTTTCGTTTCTTTTTCTATCATACAAGGCATACTTGCCTTGCCTTCTCTTAAAGGCATTGCCTGTACCGTTACAAAACTTTGTAACAGAAACACAAGCGATACTAGTATAGACATAAAAATTCTCATCAATATAAATTTACAAAAAATAATTGAATATCGTATTCTCTTTAGCAAACTAAAGAACCCTAGAACAACTACAATTCTAATAAATAGGCTATCGAAATATTAAAGAGATGCGTGTTGTTATATTCATTAAATCCATGCGATTGAGGATTGTTAAAAATATAAGCAAATTCAATATCAAATTTTTCTGTGCTATACGTTATCGGAAAATTGTATTGTATATTCATCAAATCAAAAACCTCATCCTCTTCCTGAAAAATTTCTTCCTCATCGTCCACCACCACAAAAACAGGCTCTCCAAAAATAAGCTGATCTCCTACCTGAAAATTAACAGAAGGTGTAAAAAACAAACTCGTTTTTGTTTTTTTAAACAACTTGAAACGAGCAAAAATAGTAGATGAAATTTGAAAAGAAGATTCCTGAGCACCAAACGAAAAACTTGTAGACAAACGCGTTCCTAAATTTCTATTTTTTGTTCTAATTCCTACTCCCAAATTTAAATTATTGGTAAAAGGATTTTCTAAATCATTTAAAAACACAAACCTAGAGTAGCTTGATGTGAATCGGATGCGTTTCTTTTTACCGATACTTTTTCCGTACCCTATAGTTGCAGATAAAAAATCGAATTTAGGATCAAACTCACTGTAATAAATACCCGATATACTCGCAAAAAAACCTTTAGAATTAAGATAGGTTATCTGAGGCCTTACATTGTACTGATCAATCCCAACATCTCGTCCAGAAAAATAAGTATCACTATTATAATCTAAAGAAAAATACAAAAACTTAAAATCAGAAAGGCCCGTAAACAATTCCTTTAGTTCCTTATCATCTGCAAAAACACTTTCCAACAAATCTTTGTCTTCCTCATCCGTATCCAACTGTTCATCTTCTTCAAATAAAGAATCAATAATCATAGAAGCCTCATCCTTTTCTGTAGAAGATTCCTTTTTTTGTGCCCATACACTACAAGATAATAACCCTAAAAAAACAAAAATAAATCGCATATATTTTACGTATTCGTTAACACCCAAAAAATAACTATTGTAAAAAATAGTTATTCAAACAACAAAAGCTTAATGATGTGCCTATGGACACATCATTAAGCTTTCTAAAAATTATACTACTACTATTCAGCAGCCTGTCTTCTTTGCTTTCTTCTTTCTCTAATTCTTTCTTTTTGCTCTTCTGTAAGATTTGCTCTACGTTTTTTAATTTTTGCTCTCTGCTCTTCAGTTAAATTTTCACCACGTCTAGCACCTTCTCTTCTTATTTTTTTTCTAGCTTTTCCTCCTCTTTCTGCAACTGCTGTTCTACGCTCTTTCATTTGTGCTTTTTGCTCGTCTGTTAATGTTTCTCTAAACGCTTGTCTCGCTTCTTTAGCACTTGCTCTGTTTGCTGTTCTTATCGCTTTTTGATCTTCTGTTAAACTAGCTTTTAAAGCTTCTCTTCTTTCCCTTCTTGTTAATTCCTTGTTTTCTAAAATAGCTAATTGCTCTTCTGTTAAACTAGCCTTAAAAGCTTCTTTATTTGCTTTTATCGTTTTTTTCTGAGCTTCTACCATCTCTTTCTGAGCATCTGTTAAAATACTATTTCTAGTAGTCTCTACCGTTTCTTGTGCTGTTGCTACATTTACCCCTAAAGCAATTGCAAATGCAACTGTTAACATGTTTTTTAAAGTTTTCATATCTATAAAATGTTTTAAATTATTATTTTGTTTTGAACGTTCTATTTACTTAGACCCAACTATTTTAAAAAAGTTTTAAATTTTATCAAAAAAAAGAAAGAACACCTAATTGGCATTCTTTCTATAACTAATAATCCTCCCCTATTATCTATAATACTAGGCTATAAATCTTCTAACACCTTTGTATTTAAATAATCTTCTACAAAATCATCCGAGTCTTCTACAAATAACGAATTAATCAAATCGTTGTTTTCCTCTAACAAAGCTATTTTACGAACTTTCTTTTCTTGTGATTTAAAAAGCCCTTCCTTCATTTGAAAAATTGTTATGGTAAACAACAACGCAATAGAAGCCGCTATAGAAAACAACACTTTTTTATTTTGTAAAGAAATTAACTTTGTTTTTGGTTCTTTTTCTGTACCAATTTTATTCAAAATTTCTTGTTTGGAAATTTCAAAATAATTTTCTGGAACTTCTAAACCTAACTCTTTGGAGTGCATTTTTAACCTTTGAGTTTCCAAAGCACCTTCCTTTTTATCCTGTTCTGGGTAATTAAATGTATCCATCTTAATTTATATTTTATGTTCTGTTACCATTACTTGTACCATCTTATCCTCTACATACTTAGCAGCTTTGTAGTACAATGTTTTAATAGTCCCTTCTTTTATGGTTAAAATTTCTGCAATCTCTCTAAATTTTAAATCATCGTAATATTTCATCTGAAATACTTTTCTTTCTTTGTCTGCTAACTCATGTAACACTTTTTGTAATTTAACCTGTACCTCATTGGCATTAAAATACGAATCCTGAAACAAATTTTCTAAATGCTTTTCATTTACCTCATCCAAAGAAACACGTAACTCTTTGCTATGTTTCTCTAAAAACCGTAACGACTCGTTATAAGCTATTTTATACATCCAAGTATGTAAAGAACTATTTTGCTTAAAATTAGGCAAACTCCTATAAATTCTAACAAACGTATTTTGCAACACATCGTTTGCATTCTCATGCGTATGCACCAATTTTCTAATATGCCAATACAACCGTTCTTGGTACCTATCTAGCAATTGTTTAAAAGCACGTTCTCTGTGTTTTTTACTTAATAATGCATTTATAAATTCAGTTTCATTTGTCAAAATAGCCAGCTTTATACTCCTTAGACCCTAGAAGTTATAAAAAGTTTTAACTAGTTTCTACTTTTTTTAAAAACCTCTTAAAAAACACTACATAAATTCTAATTCAAACTTATCTTATGTATTCAACTTTGGGCGTGTCCCTATCGGGTCAGGCTTTCCGCTATATCTTTTTATTCAGTTTGCTTCGATACCTCAGCAACCTAACTAAAAAGGATGTCGCTACAATCCTTCACGCATGTACACTTAAAAGAAACATAACAAATATCCTATATTCAAAATCTAATACTAAATTTTGAATTTATTCTATCGCATAAACTCAGGTTGATCTGTTAAGTTCGTTTAGTTGTTGAGAATTAACAATGCAACAATTCATTTTCTAAATGGTATCATTTTAGAATTCTAATAATCTGATTTCGATTCATCCTAAACTCGTTCGTTTGAGTGAAATTTTGACAAGTGTTTTGGACTTAAAAACTGATTCTCAATACACTTTTTCTTCGTAAAAGCACTGGAATTGACAGTTTTTAATTTTCGATATTAATAATCAAACTCAGGTTAATACTATTTAAAACATATTAGTCCGAGTAAAGTTTTCTAAGAATTTATATCGATACCTCTATTTTTTGTTACACCGTTTATTTAGTGAAACAACGCTACTTTTAAAACACCCAAAATTCTATGTTAAAAACTCGCATCCTTACATCAAACTCACCTTCATTAAAAACAAAAAACCGAGCTTTTAAACTCGGTTTTGTATGTTTAAGCCTCTAAAGCCTGTTTTATATCTGCTATAATATCGTCTATATGTTCCAATCCAGCAGAGCAACGTACCATACCTTGCGTAATGTTTACTTTTAACTGATCCTCTTCTGCTACCGAATGATGTGTGGTAGATGCCGGATGCGTAACAATGGTTCTCGTATCTCCTAAATTAGCAGACAACGAACACATTTTTATCGCATCAAAAAACTTTTTACCAGCCTCTTTACCGCCCTTTACTTCAAAAGCCACAATAGAACCTCCTAATTTCATTTGCCTTTTGGCAACCTCATACTGCGGATGCGATTTTAAAAACGGATATTTTACCCAATTTACCTTAGGATGACTTTCTAAAAACTGTGCCAATTTATACGCATTTTCACAATGTCTATCTACTCTTACTGCCAACGTTTCTAAACTTTTAGACAATACCCAAGCATTAAACGGAGACATGGCAGGCCCTGTTAAACGAGCATACAAATATATTTCTCTAATTAAATCTTTAGGCCCCACGGTAACTCCTCCCAACACACGTCCTTGTCCGTCTATTAATTTTGTAGCAGAATGTATCACCAAATCAGCTCCAAATTTTATGGGATTTTGTAAATAAGGAGTCGCAAAACAATTGTCTATAATTAATAAAACACCGTGTTTTTTAGCAATCTTGCTCAACGCTTCCAAATCCAAAACATCTACCGCAGGATTGGTTGGCGTTTCCGCATAAATAAATTTGGTATTAGGTTGTATTAAGCTTTCTACAATTGCTACCTCATCAACCCCAAAATAAGAAGTTTCTACACCCCATTTCGGAAAATATTTGGTAAACAACCCATGTGTTGCTCCAAAAACAGAACGAGCAGAAACAATATGATCTCCCGATTTTAACAAAGCTGCAAACGTGGTATACACTGCTGCCATCCCTGTGGCAAAAGCAAAACCATCTTCTGCTCCTTCCATTAAACAAATTTTCTTAATAAATTCGTTGGTATTAGGATTGCTGTACCTACTATACAAATCACGTTGCTTTTCTTCCGCAAAAGAAGCTCTCATTTCTTCCGCATCCTCAAAAACAAATCCCGATGTTAAATACAAAGGCACTGAATGTTCCGAAAACTGAGTCGTATCAGCTTGGGTACGAACCGCAAGGGTTTCAAAATTCTTTTTATCGCTCATGCTTCGCTAGTAATTAGTACAAAGTAGTTAGTACATAGACTTTACTCACTTTGCTTATTATTTTTAGTATTGAGTAAGTAATACAAAATACTAAGTTTATTCTTTAACTTTTTACACACTATAACTTAATACTCAGTACTGACGACTAAGTACTACTTAAATTTACAATTCCAACTCCGTCAACCTCATAATATCTCCAAACACTCCACGTGCTGTTACCTCTGCTCCGGCTCCGGCTCCTTGTATTACTACAGGTTGTTCTCCGTAAGATTCTGTGTAAATCTCAAAAATAGAATCTGCTCCTTTTACTTGTCCTAAAGCAGAATCGTTAGGTACAGAAACTAATTTTACATCTAAAATTCCTTTATCAGAAGCTAAATCTCCGTGCAAATCTCCAATATAACGCAACACGTGATTTGGTTTTTGATTTTCTTTCATTTCCTGATAAACAGGATCTAAATCCGCTAAATTATGTAAGAAAGTTTCTGTATCTCCTTCTCTTAAATGTTCTGGAATTAAGTTGTGAATGTTTACATCCTCAAACTCATTGGCCAAATCTAACTCACGAGCCAAAATTAGCAACTTACGACCCACATCATTTCCATTTAAATCTTCTCTAGGATCTGGTTCCGTAAACCCTTGTTCCGAAGCTTCTTTTAACACCTCACTAAACTTTACATCCTTTCCAGAGAAATTATTAAACAAATAACTCAACGTACCCGAGAATACTCCTTTAATTCTTGTAATATTCTCTCCGGATGCATGCATTAATTTTATGGTATCAATTAATGGCAAACCTGCTCCTACATTGGTTTCGTACAAATATTGTTTTCTGTTTTGAATAAGAGCCATTCTTAAATCGTTGTAAAATTGTAACGATTTTGTATTTCCTATTTTATTGGACGACACCAAATTAAATCCGTTTTCTATTAACGGAATGTAATTCTCAGTCATGGCTGCACTTGCAGAATTGTCTACGGCTATTAAATTCCCTAAATGATGGTCTTTTGCGTATTGAACAATCTCCGAAATTCCTTGGTAAGCAACTCCCTGTTCTTGCAAATCTTTTTGCCAAGTACTGGTAACTCCTTTAGCATTAAACAATACTTGTTTAGAGTTGGCAACCGCAAATACATTTAAATCAATTCCTTTGCGTTTTAAAATATTTTTTTTGCTCTCTAGTATTTGCTTAACTAGTGTACCACCCACCAAACCTACACCAAAAACTGCCACATTAATTTTTTTAGAGATTCCAAAAATTTCTCCGTGCATTACATTTACCGCTTTTCTTAATTCTTTATTATCTATCACTAAACAAACGTTATTTCCTGTTACTGTATTATTAATTAGCAATGGCTTTATGTTGTTATTTACCAGTGCTGTATAACTTGTTTTAAAAGAGCTTAAGGAATTTCCTAACACAGATACTACTGCTACTCCTCTTGTAATGGTTATTTTGTTAATATCATTACTTAAAAAATCTAAATTAAATTCGTTTCCTAATGCATCTTTTGCTTTATGAGCATCGGAACCGTTTACTACAAAACTAATACCTCGTTCAGAAGATCCTTGCGAAATAATTCCCACACTTACATTCTCTTTTTGCAAGGCGGTAAACAAACGTGCATCTATTCCTACTTTACCTAACAATCCTCTTCCCTCTAAACTTACCAAAGCCATGTTTTCTTGCACAGAAATTGCTTTGATTCCTTTTTTGGCATTTTGCTCGGCATTAATTAAAGTACCTGGACTTTTAGGTTCAAATGTATTTAAAATACGTAAAGAAATGTTCTTTTTTACCAAAGGAATAATCGCTTTAGCATCCAATACATTGTCTCCTAAGTTTGCCAACTCATTTGCTTCGTTAAAAGACAAATGATCTATTTTTTTTGCATTGGAAACCAAGGTAGGATTTGCTGTGTAAATACCACTTACAATGGTATAATTCTCCAACTCTTCTGCCTCTAAATAACCTGCCAATAACGATGCCGAATAATTACTACCGTTTAAACCAATGGTAGTGGTTTCTCCATCCAAACTAGCTCCTACAAAACCTGTAATTACAGGAATTGTGTTTTGTAAATTAATGTCTGAAAAATATTTTTTAGTATTCTCTTCTGTAATTTCTTCTAACAGCGTAGCCGCACCATACATCTTATCTGTTTTAAACAAACTTCTAGAATCTGTATATTTTGCATTTACCTGTTCTTTTTGTAACAAAGCGGTGATTAATTTACCTGCTAACAATTCTCCATAAGCAGTTACCAAATCTTTAATTTTTGGAGTATAATCTCCCAACAAGTTTACTCCCTCAAATATTTTTTCTAAAAAGTTAAATTCTTCAGAAAAATCAATGCTCGGTAAAGGTTGTAATTGATATTCTTTAAAGGCTTCAAAAGCGGGTTGATATTCATCTCCTTTTTTAGCACTTTCCAACACCTCTAACAAATCACTGGTTGCAGTTCCTCTTGCAGAAACAACTACAATCATGGCTTGTTTAGCCTTTATTTTATCTAAAAGAATGGAAATAACACTTTGAATTCCGTTTCCATTCGCTAAAGATTTTCCTCCAAACTTTAATACTTTCATCTTTTTTAGTGTTTATTCGTTTTTCGTTGATGTGTTTGTCTGTCTTTGCAAACAAACGTCTCCTCGAATCAACATTAAAATACATCTTTTAACAATTCTTTTAACTGCTCATCTTCTACTAAAAAACCATCGTGTCCATGAATGGATTTTATTTCTTTGTACACCGTATAAATCCCTAATTCTTGTAATATTTGATGGGTTTCTCTATTTTCCTCAGGCACAAAAAAGAAATCGGAATCTATTCCTATCTGAATAATTTTGGATTTAATACTTTGTGCTACTTCTTTAAATGTACCTCTTCCTTCGGTAATGTCTAAAGTACTTAACAAATGGTTGACCATTTTGTAAGCTTTCAACTCAAATCGTTGTTCTAATTTATGTCCGTGGTGCAACAACCAACTTTCTACATTGGCAATTCCTAAAGCATCGTTTTGTGTTCTATCAAACTTTTCTTTAAAAGAAGCTGCGGTTCTGTAAAATAACATCGCCATCATACGAGCATCGTGTACCGGTTTTTTAGAATTCATTAAAATTTGCTCCTGTGCCTTATTGTGTGCTAAAATCCAATCGGTTGCTTTCCAGTCGGAGGCTATAGGAATAATATAATCTGCTAAATTTGGAAACAATACGGCCATTTCCCAAGCAATTCCTCCTCCTAAAGAACCTGCTAAAATAGCATGCAATTTTGTG
This sequence comes from uncultured Flavobacteriaceae bacterium, assembly GCA_937930675.1. Taxonomy (GTDB): domain Bacteria; phylum Bacteroidota; class Bacteroidia; order Flavobacteriales; family Flavobacteriaceae; genus Wenyingzhuangia. The sequence continues at coordinate 12,956 of CALHCC010000031.1, read as the reverse complement.
ATTTGTAATTCTTGTAATAATAGTCCAAACAATTGTGCTACGTCTCGTGCTGTAAAACTTTTAACGTCGTCAATTAAATTCTCTGGTTTTTGATCGTATCCATTCCCAGGAATGTTAATCGAAACAATGGTGTACTTATCTGTATCTACCAAATTACCTTTAGATACAATTCCTTTCCACCAACCGGTGTGTTCTCCTGCCACATCGGAATTACCCGTTAAAGCATGATTTACTAATATTACAGGAGCACTATGCAATGGCTGTCCAAAAACTTCGTAAGAAAGTTCCAGATTTGCATAATACACTCCTACTAAAGTAGTGTAATCTTTTAAGGTTTTATGTTGTAAACTTTTGTTCAATGCTTTAAAATCAATTTATAACTCATCACTATAAAAAAATATAGTTTAAAATGCGTGAGTAAGTTATCGTGATTTTATAAGAGAATGGCTCTTGGTTATCTATCCAACTACTGTTGGTAGAACGTAGCACCTTCTTTTTATTAGAATTTAGATTTCGTTAAAAAGGGTTGCTAAGGCTTCAACGGGTCTATTCCCTCTACCTTTCATGATAACATACTTCAATATTTAATGAGCTGAGGCAAAGATATAAAATAGTTTTTAGTTTTTATGAGTAAAATGATGAGATTTCTTGAATCCCTAAAATATCAATTTGTAAAGAAATACATATTTAGAATACTATATCATTTCTTTTTTATAATTTTGTTCACTGATAAGAGGAAAGATTTGACTGATTGCCACCTCTTTTACAAGTCATAAAAAAGCCATCACAACTTTTTATTTGCCTTGTATAAATTAAAAGAGCTAAAGCAGTAAATTTCTACTTCTTTAGCCGACCAAGGCAAACAGCACAACAAAATTTAACATTATAAAACACAAATAGATATGTCATATTTATTTACATCGGAATCTGTTTCCGAAGGACATCCAGATAAAATCGCAGATCAAATATCGGATGCGTTAATTGATCACTTTTTAGCGTACGATGCGGATTCTAAGGTTGCTTGTGAAACTTTGGTGACTACAGGACAAGTAGTTTTAGCAGGAGAAGTAAAATCTAAAGCTTATTTAGATGTTCAGAAAATTGCACGAGATACCATTAACAAAATTGGTTATACCAAAGGAGAATATCAGTTTGATGGAAATTCTTGTGGAGTTTTGTCTGCAATTCACGAACAATCTCAAGATATTAATCAAGGAGTAGACAGAGCTAGTAAGGAAGAACAAGGAGCTGGAGACCAAGGAATGATGTTTGGTTACGCTACCAACGAAACGGAGAACTACATGCCATTGGCTTTAGAAATCTCTCATCGTTTGTTAAAAGAATTAGCTGCGTTGCGTAGAGAATTGAAAGACATTACTTACTTACGTCCGGATGCAAAAGCACAAGTTACTCTGCAATATTCTGACGACAACAAACCCGAACGTATTGATGCCATTGTAGTTTCTACACAGCATGATGATTTTGATGAAGATGAGGCTATGTTGGCTAAAATTAAAGAGGATATTATTACTATTTTACTGCCAAGAGTAAAAGCTACTTTTAATGCAGAGGTACAAGCTTTGTTTGGTGATGATATTAAATTCCACATCAATCCTACAGGTAAATTTGTCATTGGTGGACCGCATGGAGATGCTGGTTTAACAGGCCGTAAAATTATTGTAGATACGTACGGAGGAAAAGGAGCTCACGGTGGTGGTGCTTTTTCCGGTAAAGATCCTAGTAAAGTAGACCGTTCTGCAGCCTATGCTACACGTCATATTGCTAAAAATTTAGTGGCTGCTGGAGTTGCAGATGAAATTTTAGTACAAGTATCCTATGCCATTGGAGTGGTAGAGCCTATGGGAGTTTTTGTAAACACCTACGGGACTAGCAAAGTAGACTTAACAGATGGACAAATTGCAGAAATTGTAACTGCTATTTTTGACATGAGACCTATTGCTATAGAGCGTAGATTAAAATTACGTAACCCAATTTATACAGAAACTGCTGCTTACGGACACATGGGACGTACTCCAGAAGTAAAAAAGGTTACCTTTAATTCTCAGTACGAAGGTGTTAAAGAAATTGAAGTAGAAACATTTACTTGGGAAAAATTAGATTACGTTAACAAAGTAAAAGAAGCTTTTAACATCTAATTTACTTTAACATAAATAAAAAACTCTTTTATTAAAGTAAATTAATAAAAGAGTTTTTTATATTTTTGAGCAAAATTTAGAGATATGAAAAAAACTACATCTTATTTAGTAGCTATCATTGCATTAACAAGTACAGCTATCTTTGCCCAAAAAGACAAATGTAATTGTTTTAACAAAGAAGAATATACTGCTTTTGTAAAAGCAGAACAGCACCAAACGGTAATTGAAGGAAATGATGCTGAATTAACCGTATTGTTAAGTAAAGTGTTAAAAGAAGATATTACTGTTACCTATGAAGTGATTGGTAATTCTGCTAATATAGAAGATGATTTAACAGTGCCAAATCAACGTACTTTTACCATTCCTAAAGGAGAAAAACAAGCAACCATTCACATTCCTACCAACAACGATGGAATACGAGAATTGGATGAAACTTTTACAATTAAAATAATTAAAGGAATTACTGCCAACAGTAAAAAATCACTTAATAATAATAACTTAGTAAGAACTAGAACCATTATAGATAGTGATTCTAACACATTAAACACTTCTTTTTATTTAGAAAACGGTGTGGTAAAAACCAATGCTGATATTTCTAGTTTAGAGGTACGAAATGTAAATGGGGTTAAAATAGCCAACCAAAATATTACTACAGGAAACACCTACTTTATAAAAGCCGTAGGAAATCATGCTACCATTTCTAAAACCATTATTTTTAAATAAAAACGCTTAGTTTTAACGATAAAAAGAGGATTTTCTAATTAAGAAAATCCTTTTTTTGTTGGTATCTTTAAACAATGAGAATTTTATTATTCATTTTATGCATCTCTTATACTTTTGCTCACAGTCAAACAGTATTGATTTCTAATGTTGATGAATTTATAGGAGTAGATATTTATGAAGACATCTATTATTTACAAAACAACTCCCTACACAAAAAAGGACAAAACGAATACCTAAACATTCAATACGGAAAACCCACGACCGTTGATATTAGTGATCCGCTACAAATTATTCTGTTTTACAAATTATTTAACACAGTGATACTATTAGATAATAAACTAAATTTTGTTTCAGAATTTACAGTCCCTTTTGGAACAGAGCATGTTGCCAATGCAGGAAAAAACAAAATTTGGATGTACAACACCCTTAAAATGGTACTCACCATTTACAATTTTAATACGCAACTTACAGAAGCTACTTCTCCCCCTCTTACCAACAAAATCGTTCAATTAAACGGAAACTTAAATAAGGTAGTGGCCAAAAACACTAAAAATCAACTCACCACATATAACTTTGTTGCTAGACCCATTGCATCTGAGCTACTATCAAATCAACAAAAACCTATATCGCTCTATAAAAATTACAGCTTTAAAAATCATACGCTTTTTCAAGATCAAAAAGTCATTTTAAAATACCCCCATGATATTGTAAACTTTGACGTTGTCAATCAAACTTTTTATTTTTTTAAGGACAATAACATCTCTGCTACCCCATTTCCAAAAAAATAACTAATTTTAATATTCTAAATTTTAAACCATGCACATCGCAATCGCAGGTAATATTGGAGCTGGAAAAACAACATTAACAGAGCTTTTAGCAAAGCACTATCAATGGGATGCACATTTTGAAAGTGTCGCAGAAAATCCTTATTTAGATGATTTTTACAACGAAATGGAGCGTTGGTCCTTTAATTTACAGGTGTATTTTCTAAACACTCGCTTCGATCAAATTTTAAAAATTCAACAAAGTGGTCGTAACATCATACAAGATAGAACCATTTACGAAGATGCTAAAATATTTGCCCCCAACTTACACGCTATGGGTTTACTAACCAATAGAGATTTTACCAACTATAAAATGTTGTTTGAGTTGATGGAAAATTTAGTAACTCCACCCGATGTACTCATTTATTTAAGAGCAGATATTAAAACATTGGTAGGACAAATACACAAACGAGGACGTGAATACGAAAGTTCTATTAATATTGATTATTTAAGCAGATTAAACGAACGTTACGAAGCTTGGATTAGCACGTATGATAAAGGCAAAAAACTAATTATAGATGTAGATGATATCGACTACGTTAGCAAGCCTGAAGACTTAGGAAAAGTTATTGATAAAATTGATGCCCAAATTCATGGCTTATTTTAAAAAAAGCTCATCAACCTGTGTTGATGAGCTTTTTTAAATTTCTAAAATTATATTTTTTGTAGTTTTTACAATACGGGAATAATTTGTTTTTTACGCGATACAATTCCTGGCAACACTACTAAATCACTTTCTACCGTAGCATTAAATTTAGAGGTTGCAATTTGTTTTACAGCATCATTCGGCACAAAAAACGTAGCCGATTCACTTAAAATATCAATCACAAACAACAATACTTCATCCAAACCTTCGCTTTGTTTTACCGCATTCATAGAAGCGATAATAGTATCTTTCCTCTCTAACACTACGTTTGGAGCTGTGGTTTCTAATACAGACACTCGATATTTATTTCCGCTAGCTTCGTAAATTTTACTGTCCATTTTAATTAATTCCTCATCAGAAAAAGCAGAAATATCAGATTTTGCTTCAAACATTTTGGTTGCATATTCGTGTATATTCAAACCTAATTTATGTGCCAAGTGTTGAGCCATGGCTTTGTCATCTTCTGTAGTGGTTGGACTACGAAATTCTAAGGTATCAGAAATAATACAAGACAACATCAACCCTGCAATTTCATCAGGTAAGTCAGCTACCTCATCTACTCCCATCATTAAATACATCACAGAAGCTGTAGAAGCTAAGGGTTTTATCGTAATATCTATAGGTGCTGCGGTTTCTAAACCTCCTACCAATTTGTGGTGATCTATAATTTGTACCACAGATGTTTCGTTGATGTTTTCAAACAATTCATCAGGGTTATTGGTATCCACAATCACTACCTCATCTTCCGAAGAAACAGAAGTTAATAGTTCCGGTACTTTATATCCCCAATGCTTTAATACAAAAAGTGCTTCTGTATTGGGAGTTCCTAATACGTAAGGAGTTGCGTCAATTCCTTGTTGACTTAAATACCAAGCCCAAACAATTGCAGATGCCGTTGCATCTGTATCTGGAGATCTGTGTCCAAAAACTTTTAATGCCATATATTTTAATTAAAATGTAAGTTTATTTTTTAGTATCCAAAAATACAAATAATGTTGATATCTAAATCTTATTCTAATACTTATACCATTTTGAATTTATTTTATCATATGACTTCAAGTTTATCTGTTAAATTCGCTTACTTGTTTAGAAGTAGACAGTACGACAATTTATTTTTTAAACTGTACTATACTATTTTTAAAGTATGATTTCGCATATTTTAGAAAATTGAATCATTTAAGTGTTAAAATCAAAAACTCCTTCATCAAAATTGATAAAGGAGTTTTTATATATCGTTTGTATCGTACTTATTACTTTACGTACAATGCAGCTTTAACTGCATCAATAACATCTTGTGCGTTAGGCAACCATTCCTCTAACAACGTAGGAGAATATGCTGCAGGTGTATCTGCTGTGTTAATTCTTTGAATTGGAGCATCTAAATGATCAAATGCTTGTTCTTGAACTCTATAAGCAATTTCTGTAGCTACAGAACCAAATGGCCAAGCTTCTTCTAAAATAACCAAACGATTGGTTTTTTTAACAGACTCTATAATTGCTTTGGTGTCCATTGGACGAACCGTACGTAAATCTATAATTTCTATAGAAATACCTTCTTTTTCTAAAACCTCTGCAGCCTTGTATGCTTCTTTAATAATTTTACCAAAAGAAACTACCGTTACATCGGTACCTTTTCTTTTAATATCTGCAACTCCTAAAGGAATAATATACTCTCCTTCTGGAACCTCACCTTTGTCTCCATACATTTGCTCAGACTCCATAAAAATAACAGGATCGTCATCTCTAATCGCTGCTTTTAACAATCCTTTTGCATCATACGGGTTAGAAGGTACTACTACTTTTAAACCTGGTGTGTTTGCAAACCAGTTTTCAAAAGCCTGAGAGTGTGTAGCTCCTAATTGTCCTGCAGAAGCAGTAGGTCCTCTAAACACAATGGGACACTTAAATTGTCCACCAGACATTTGTCTAATTTTAGCAGCATTGTTAATAATTTGGTCAATTCCTACCAATGCAAAGTTAAACGTCATGTACTCTACAATAGGTCTGTTTCCTGTCATTGTAGATCCAACAGCAATACCACCAAATCCTAATTCAGCAATAGGTGCATCTATTACACGTTTCTCACCAAACTCATCTAACATCCCTTTAGAAGCCTTGTATGCTCCATTATATTCCGCAACTTCTTCACCAATTAAGTAAATACTTTCATCAGAACGCATTTCTTCACTCATTGCCTCACAAATCGCTTCTCTAAATTGTATAGTTTTCATGTACTCTATTTTATTTAAACGTTTACAAAAATAACAAAAACACGTTCATATTTTCTATTATTAAAATAAATTATTTACAAAATTTAAATTACATTAGCTTCTACTTATTTAGTAATAATCAGAAATCGATAAACTTCTCAATATGAAAATATTAGTTTGTATAAGTCACGTACCCGATACTACTTCTAAAATCAATTTCACAGACGATTTGACTACTTTTGACACGAACGGTGTTCAATTTGTAATCAATCCTTACGATGAATTTGCTTTGACAAGAGCCATCTGGTTTCAAGAAAAACAAGGAGCAAAAGTAACCGTAGTGCATGTAGGAAATGTAACTACAGAACCTACGTTAAGAAAAGCATTGGCTATTGGAGCTGATGATGCCATAAGAATTGATGCAGAACCTACAGATGGATTTTTTGTAGCACAGCAATTAGCTGCATTGTGCCAAAAAGAAAATTACGATTTAATTTTAACAGGAAAAGAATCTATTGATTACAATGGAGCGATGGTTCCTGGATTGCTTGCTTCTCTTTTAGATTTAGATTATATTAATGGATGTGTAGGTTTAGAAATTGATGGAACTACAGCACAAGCAGATAGAGAAATTGATGGTGGTACCGAAAAATTGAGTGCTACACTACCTATTATTGTGGCTGGACAAAAAGGCTTGGTAGAAGAAAAAGACTTAAAAATTCCGAACATGAGAGGAATTATGATGGCTCGTAAAAAACCATTAACTACCATTCCTGCTGTTGATGTAACTACTACAACAACTGTAAATAGCTTTGAAAAACCAGAGGCAAAAGGTGCTTGTAAAATGATTGATTCTAACAATATTGATGAGTTAATCAATTTATTACACAACGAAGCCAAGGTCATTTAATTAAAAACTTAGGTTGTTATTCTATCTAAATTTCAACCCTTAAAAACCAAACTTTATGTCTGTATTCGTATTCGCTGATGCGAGTGAAGGAAATTATAAAAAAGCTGCTTTAGAAGCCGTTTCATATGCCAAAACTGTTGCTAACCAATTGAATAGTGAGGTTACTGCTTTCACCATCAATGCAACAAACCCTAAAGAATTAGAAGCTTACGGTGCCAACAAAATTATAAGCGTTAACAACGATGCTTTAAAAACATTTAACGCAAAACAATACGCTACTATTATTACCGAAGTTAGTACTGCAAACAACAGCAATGTGGTAATTTTTAGCAACGATGCTAACGGAAATTATGTTGCTCCTTTGGTTGCTGCCAACTTAAAAGCTGGATATGCATCTAACGTAGTAGCAGCTCCTAGTGATGTTGCCCCTTTTACCGTAAAAAGAAAAACTTTTTCGGGTAAAGCTTTTAGCAACACGGTTATTACTTCTGAGAAAAAAGTAATTGGATTGGCTAAAAACTCTTTTGGAATTGTAGAAAACAATATAGAAAGTGTTTTAGAAAATTTTGAACCTACCATTGCTACTTCTTCTGTTTCCTCTGTAGCCATTGAAAAAGCTTCGGGTAAAGTTGCCATTGCCGATGCAGATGTGGTGGTGTCTGGAGGTAGAGGTTTAAAAGAAGCTGCTAATTTTAAATTGATAGAAGATTTGGCTGACGTATTAGGTGCTGCCACTGCTTGCTCTAAACCTGTATCCGACATGGGATGGAGACCCCATGCAGAGCACGTAGGACAAACAGGAAAACCTGTAGCTTCTAATCTATACATTGCCATTGCAATTTCTGGAGCCATACAACATTTGGCAGGAGTAAACGCTTCTAAAACCAAAGTAGTAATTAATACCGATCCAGAAGCACCTTTCTTTAAAGCTGCAGATTACGGTATTGTAGGAGATGCTTTTGAAGTAGTGCCTCAATTAATTGAAAAATTAAAAGCGTTTAAAGCAGAAAATGCTTAATTCCTAAAAAATTAAAATGAGTTTAGTACAATTAGACATACGTGGTATTTCTTATAGCCAAACACAAACAGGTGCCTATGCGCTTGTGTTAAATGAGGTAGACGGAGAAAGAACCTTACCCATTGTGATTGGAGCTTTTGAAGCACAATCTATCGCCATTGCTTTAGAAAGTGAAATTACACCACCTAGACCTTTAACACACGACTTATTTAAAAATTTTGCAGAAGTTTATGGAGTAACTGTTACAAAAGTTGTGATTCATAAATTAGTAGATGGTGTCTTTTTTTCTACCCTAATTTGTGATAAAGACGGGGAAGAAAAAACGTTTGATGCTCGTACTTCTGATTCTATTGCTTTAGCCATACGTTTTAATGCTCCTATCTACACGTATCAAGAAATTTTAAACAAAGCAGGTATTATTCTAAAACAAGAAGATTTTATAGAGGATGCTACTAATGATACTGAAGATGCTATTGAAAATACCGAAGAAGAGCTAAACCAGTTACTAAACAACACCACTCAAGAACAAACAAACTATCAAAATTTTTCTAAAACAGAATTAGAAACAAAACTCCAATCTGCTATTGAGAAAGAAGACTATGAAGTAGCAGCAGAAATTAGAGACGAATTAAACAAAAGATAGTTTGTTAACAACTCTATTTATAAAATAAAAAAGTCGGTAGATTTCCTATCGACTTTTTTTTAATTTTATCCATAAGACAAAGGCTTTCCAAAAAATGAAACAGTATTTAGATTTTATAAGGCACATTAAAGAAAATGGCATCCAAAAAGGTGACCGAACAGGTACAGGAACCAAAAGTGTATTTGGTTACCAAATGCGATTTGATTTATCCGAAGGTTTCCCGATGGTAACCACTAAAAAGTTGCATTTAAAATCTATTGTTCACGAACTGTTATGGTTTTTAAAAGGAGACACAAACATTCAATATCTTAAAGATCATAACGTAAAAATATGGGATGCTTGGGCTGATGAAAATGGAGATCTAGGCCCTGTTTATGGACAACAATGGAGAAATTACAACAACGAAGGAATTGATCAAATAAAAGAAGTAATTGAAACCATTAAAACCAATCCTAACAGCAGAAGAATGTTAATTTCGGCTTGGAATCCTTGTGTTTTACCAGATACTTCTGTTTCATTTGCTGAAAATGTAGCGAACAACAAAGCGGCCCTACCTCCATGTCATGCATTTTTTCAATTTTATGTGGCAGACGGAAAATTATCTTGTCAATTATACCAAAGAAGTGCAGATGCCTTTTTAGGAGTTCCTTTTAACATTGCTTCTTATGCTTTGTTGGTACTAATGATTGCACAAGTAACCAACTTACAAGTTGGTGATTTTGTACATACCTTTGGAGATGCACATATTTACAACAACCACTTTGAACAAATAGACTTACAACTTTCTAGAACACCAAAGCCTCTACCTAAAATGGTTTTAAACCCAAAAATTAAAAATATTTTTGATTTCACCTACGAAGATTTTGAACTTATTGGTTATGAATCTCATCCTACAATCAAAGGGAAAGTATCTGTTTAATACTGTAAAAAACACATTTTAAGTAGCTAAACAGCTGTTTTCATATATTTTAACTAAGTTTGTGTAAAAAATCGCATGTATAAACATTGGTTAGTTTATATTATTTTGTTAACGTTAACTATTGCCTGCAAAAGTCATAAGCCCGTTTTTATTTTTCCTGACGTAGAGGAAACACCATCGGATATATTGTATGTAAACGATAGCGTTCAAAAATTTCATGAACTAGAAAGCATGATTGTCACCAAAGCAGAATCAGAAACTACCTACAACAACCCTATTACCTTTTACTTTAAAAAACACATTTCTAAAAGAGCTTTAAATGAAATTGAATTTAAAGAGTGGCGACAAAATATTTACTTAGAATTTACGGTAGACACCAATCATGAATTATTAGATGTTACCACCAACAGTTCTAGTAATAAATTAGATACTCAAATCACAAAATCATTCAAAAAACTTTATAAAAAATTAAGTAAACAGCAAGAATTTAATTCAAAACACAAGTACACTATTGTTCTTATCCAGAATATCGATCAAAAAGCAGTGATAAAATGCAATCCAAAAGCTATTGGCTACATCCCTCCTATTTTTAAAAGTTGTACACACATACAGAGTTACAAAGCCTTAAACAAATGCAATTATTTGTACCTAACAGATCACTTGTACAATCATGTAGATTTAAGTTTAATTAACGATGTAGATATTGAAAACAATCATCAAATATATCCAAAACTAATTGTAGATAAACAAGGAAAAGTAGTCGCTGCCAAAGTAGAATCCGAAAACAAACGTTTTTTAGAATCATACTACAAAGCTATCATGGACATTCCTAATGCTTCACAAGCTGCCAAATTTAATGAGATTAATGAATATTACGGATACAACTTCCCTACCAGCATTACAAATATCATTCTCAATAACGAGCAATTTAAAACCTATTACAATCATTTAAAAGTGGATGCTATCAATGCAAAAAAAATGATGAAACACTATATTGCACAACTAAAATACAACCAACAAATTCAAGCTAAATAATCTTACAAAGGTTGATGGTCTATTTAATACCAATTAAAGTGAAAACATCTTATCTTGCATTCCATTAAATATTATAAATGATTACATTAATTGCAGCCATAGGAGAAAACAATGAATTAGGTAAAAACAACGATTTAATTTGGCATTTACCCGCAGACTTAAAACGTTTTAAAAAAATAACTACAGGGCATTCTATTATTATGGGTAGAAACACCTACGAATCTATCGGAAAACCTTTACCCAACAGAACAAGTATTATTATTACTCGAAACAAAAATTACACAGCCAAAGGATGTATTGTGGTACATTCTTTAACAGAAGCTTTGGCTCAGGTACCCAAAAACCAAACTGCATTTATTATTGGAGGGGCACAAATTTACAAAGAAGCCATTAACCTAGTAGATTGTTTAGATATTTGTAAAGTACATAGTTCTTTTGATGCAGATGTTTATTTTCCCGAAATAGACACTGCTATATGGCAAGAAACTTGCAGAGAAAGTTTTTTAGCAAATGAAACACATAATTACAATTACAGTTTTGTAACCTACCACAAAAAGTAAGCATGAAACAATTTATAGCCATCCTCTTTCTTTTCTTTCAGATAAGTTTTTCTCAAACACAGCAAAATTTTATTACAGGATCTGTTGTACATCAAACAACAAAAGAAAGTATTCCTTTTGTAACTGTTACCGTAAAAAACAAACAGCAAACACAAGCGGCTATTGCCGATGAAAATGGAAAATTTAGTATTGAAAAATTAAAATTTTCGAATTATTTCTTAGTCATAGAAGCTATTGGATATAAAACCTATAGAAAACCCATATCCTTTACTTCTAAAAATTTTTTAGACCTAAAAAACATCTTATTAGAAGAAGAAGCACAGGCTTTAGATGCTGTAGTGATTAGAGCAGAAACCTCATCTATTAAACAAAAAATAGACAGAGTGGTGATTAATGTAGGAAAAGATTTAACCAGTGTAGGTACAGATGCTGCTAGTGTATTGAATAATGTGCAATCTGTTTCTGTAGATCAACAAACAGGAGAACTTACCTTAAGAGGAAACTCCAATGTAAAAGTTTTAATTGATGGAAAACCCACCAACATTCCTACCGATCAGCTGCTACAACAATTGCCTGCCAATGCCATTAAAAATATTGAGTTAATTACCAACCCTTCTGCCAAATACAATCCCGAAGGAAACAGTGGTATTATTAACATTGAATTGGTGAAAAATTCTTTTAAAGGTTTTAATGGTTCTGCCAACACCTCCACTACCATTGGTAGAAACATTAGAGGAAACCACGGAGTTAATTTAAACTACAAAAGAAAAAATATAAATTGGTATGCTAATTACAATTTTAGAAAGGGTAAAAGTGATATTATTGGTTCTTTTGAAAGGAGAAATAATATTCAAGAATCATTTGGTCTAAACGATCGCCAAAATCAATTGTTAAAACTAGGAACAGATATTGATTTGAATAAAAAAACGAGCTTATCTTTTTTTACTGTACAAAATTTTAACCGTTTAAAATACACCAATAAAGTAGAAATTAATTCGCTTCCAGACAATGTTCAAACCAACAATAGTGTTTTCTTTATCGATAGAAAACCTAGAGCTCAAACGTATGATGCTAGCCTACATCATATTTTTGATGAAAAGAAACATACGTTAGATTTTAGTGTTTCTTACAACACTAGAAAATCTCCTGAAGACAGTAATACAAGTGATGTTTTAATTCCTAATGATTTATCAAACAACTTTACAGAAAGCATTGATGAAGATTCTGAGCGAACATTAATTAACCTAGATTATAGCAAACCCTTTAATGAAGCTATATCTATAGAAGCGGGTTTAGAATACCGAACTTTTGA
>CALHCC010000030.1 GCA_937930675.1 uncultured Flavobacteriaceae bacterium | reverse complement strand
ATTTCTGTAGTTTGAATACTTTCTTTAATAATTTGTGTTGCGGTAATTCCTTCCATTTCTCTTTCTGGGGTTACAATTACTCTGTGTTGTAATACAGGCACGGCCATTTGTTTAATATCTTCGGGCGTTACAAAATCTCTTCCGTTAATGGCAGCAAATGCTTTGGATGCTTTTAAAAGTGCAATGGAAGCTCTTGGCGATGCTCCTAAGTATAAAAACGAATGCGTACGTGTGCTCACCACAATATCGGCAATGTATTTTATTAAGTTAGGTTCTACAATAATTTGCTGTACCAAGTGCTGAAACTTTAGAATATCTTCTTTACGCATCACTTCCTCAATCGTAGCCAGCTTTGATAGCGTATTTGTGTGTTCTCTAGTAATAATTTCCACCTCATCTTCTAAGTTGGGGTAATCAATGTTAATTTTAAATAAAAATCGATCTAATTGAGCTTCGGGTAACTTGTAAGTTCCCTCTTGGTCTACCGGATTTTGTGTAGCTACTACCATGTAGGGAGATGCTAAAGTGTATTTTTTGCTATCAATAGTTACTTGTTGCTCTTCCATTACTTCAAATAGGGCTGCTTGCGTTTTGGCAGGAGCTCTATTAATTTCATCAATTAAAATTAAGTTAGAAAAAATAGGGCCTTTCTTAAATTCAAATTCCGACTTTTTTAAATCAAAAATAGAAGTTCCTAACACATCCGAAGGCATTAAATCTGGAGTGAATTGAATTCTTTGATATCCTACAGCTAACGATTTTGCAAGCAATTTAGCGGTAACTGTTTTGGCAACTCCAGGAACCCCTTCTAACAACACATGTCCTTCGCAAAGTAAGGCGGTTAACAAAAGGTTAATCATGTTTTTTTGACCCACAATTACTTTAGAAATTTCAGTCTTAATGTTTTGTACTCCTTGGTGTAATTCTGATAAATCGATTCTGCTATTAAATTCTAATTCTTCCATGCGTTTGCTTTTTGATGAAATTCTTCTATTTCTTTATTTAATTTTAACAATAATGTGATAGAAGAGGTTTCTCGGTTTTTAAGGTGGTCTATAAAACGAATCAAGTCTTTGGTTTTGTTATAACTGTAACCCGATTTTAAACTGAGTTGTTCGATGAATTTTTTGTCTTGTGTATGCGTAACCAAATGATAGTTACGTCTTAATTTTTTGTAAAAAATGTGAATTTTCTGATGAATGATGGGTTGAAAATTATCAGAATTCTCATACAAAGTAGCTACTGTTGTTACAAACTCTAAGCTGGTGTTTTTAACTTTTGGAATGATAGGAATCACTCTTTGTTTTCTTTTGGCATTTAGAATTAAAAAAACAGCAAGTGAAATTAACAACAATTGCCAAGCTAAGTTTAGTTCTTTTTGTTTTTTCACAAATCGTAACGGACTGTTGATTAAATCATCATCTGTTTTGTAATTGCTGTCAAAATAAATTTTAGAACTTCCAAAATTGTTGGGTACTATTTGGTTGGCAATGCTAGAAAGTACTGTGTTTACATATTCGGTATTCTCCATTTTTAACAAGTGATAATTGCTAAATACCTCGGGTTGCGTATGTAGGTAAAACCATCCTTTTTGATAAGCGATGGCAATAAAATTGGTCTTGGATGTAATGGTGTCTATAGGAGTTTTGTAGGTAATGCTCCCTAAAGATGTTATAGAACTAGAATCTTTAAAAATACATTGTTGGTATTTTAGTTTAGGAACATAGGTATAGGTCTTTTGGCTTGCAGTTGCTGTGAGTGTGTCTTGTGAAATTTGAATGTCTTTTATAAGAGAAGAAATACCCAAACTATCGGTTAGTGTTTTAGAAAATGTATTGGCACTAATAAAAGCAATATTTCCTTTTGCAATGTATTGTAATAGTTTGTTCTCAGAACTTTTATCGGGGAAGTATTGGTTGTCAATGTTTAGGTAAAGTGTATTGCTTTCTAAATGATTAAAGTGTTTTCTGCCTTTAAGATGTTCATAAAACGTTTTTTTTAGTTTGATGATTTTTTTATCAGCATAAATATCCTTTAACTGATCGTAAAATACTTTAAGATCGTAAGGGTTTGTAGCGTTTTCGTTATATGTTTTTTGCCAATTGATGTTCGAAGATTTATTACTTTCTAACAAAATAACGATCAATACAATGATGGAACTTATGATAATGATTCCTGTTTTTTTCATTCAGAAATGGTGTTTAATAAGTTTACATACTTTGTTTTAACGGTTTCAAACGTCTTAGAATTAATGGTAAATTCTCCGTACCAAATATGATTGTAATAATAGGCTAAGGGTTTAAAATCGGTAGCATACTTTGTGCTTTCAAGTTCTAACTGATAATCGGTGGTTGTTTTTAAATTGTTTAATTCTATAAGTTGTTGTTCAGATAATTTTTGGAGTATCCATAAATAATAATACTTAACCGCGAGACGGTAATTTTCATTGGTAATAGCAGTACGTACCAATGTGTTAAAGTTGGCATTTTCAATCGTTTCTACTTCGGTGTCATACACTAAAGTATTGTTGTGTTTTTTCTTTTTAAAAATCCATTGACCTTCGTTTTTTAGTACTATTTTAACTATAATGTACACGCTAATCGCAGCAATTAAAGTATAGAAAATAATAGGTAGATGTTTTAGTTTTTCGGAAGGTACTCCCATGTTTTTAAACAACTTAAAAATAAGATTTACCAACCATTCTTTTAGGTGATCTATAACAGAAGGAGCCTGTTTTTCGTATACATATTTTTTAGAAGTATAGGCTTCTTTGTAATGCAAAGGGAATGCCCGGTTAGTGTGTTCTAATTTTTTCTGCAACTGAGCTTTTGCATGGTTAAAAAACACAAAACAAATACTAATAGTGTGATGAAGTTTTATTTTCATGAACTGGTTTGTGTTATTTGTTTGATTACTTTTTTAGGAAAAATTAAAAAGTAATAACTAATTAAAAACAATGTAACTGCAATGATAAAAAAAGCCAAAAATGTAGGCATACTGTTTCCGTACCTAGAAACAAAACCCTCTAAAAAACCGGCAGCAATGGTAAAGGGAAACGTGGCAATCATTATTTTTAAAGCATCCCTCATTCCTTGCTTAAAAGAAACCAATCTACTGTACGATTTTGGAAACAAAATACTGGCACCTACGATTAAGCCTGCGGCACCTTCTATAACAATGGCAAAAATTTCCATGGCTCCATGAATCCAAATTCCTTTAATGCTTTTTAATAAAACATCTTGTTCTGCAAAAAAATATTGAAAAGCTCCTAGCATAATACCGTTGTTTAATAACACATACCCAGTTCCAATTCCGCCCGTAATTCCAAATACAAAAGCCTTTAAACCTACGTATAAATTGTTAAAGGTAATACCAATAAAACTCCCCCAATTGGTTCCAGAACCATAAATGGCGGTTGGATTTCCGTTTTTAATATTTTCTAGTGTGGTGTTTACATAGCCATCCGATAGAATTAAACGAACAAAACGATCGTCGTAAATAGCAGACAACACTCCTATGGCTACTGAAATTCCAAAAATGATAAAAGAATAGGCAATGTATTTTTTATACTTATACAACAACAAGGGAACGTCTATCAAGAAAAAGGTGAGGAATGTATGTTTGCTCTCTTTTTTAGATTTGTATATTTTTTGAAAAGCAAGTATTGCTAAATGATTAAGATATACCACTAACTTACTTTTTTTGTAGTAGGTTTGTGTGTAAGCTAAATCGTTGATTAAATGTAAATAGAGTTTAGACAATTCTTCTGGTTCAGAAATGTTTTTTTCTTTGATTGCGTTTTCAAAACGCATCCATTTTTCTTTATTTTGTTTAATAAAGGCAATCTCTCTCATACGCAAACAAATAACATCATTAAATGGCAGAAATACAAATTACAACTACGCAAAATGTAAATCTAAATTTCAAGTCTGCAGAATTAAATCATAGAATTTTAGCATGGTTTATAGATATTTTAATCAAAGCCTCGTATGTAGGTTTGGTTTCTTATTTGTTGCTGGGAGTGTTTAAATTGCAAAGACACTTTCAAGGTTTAGATCGATGGTCTGTAATGGCTATTTCTATTGTAATTGGTTTGCCTATTATTTTTTATACACTGTTGTCAGAAGTGTTTTTGGGAGGGCAAACCGTAGGTAAAAAAGTGATGAGGCTTAAGGTGTTAAAAATAGAAGGGTATCAAACACAGTTTTTAGATTATTTTATAAGATGGGTATTGCGTATTGTAGATGTTAATTTCGCGATACCTATACCAGGTATCGTGGGGTTGGTAACCATAGGGAGTTCTAAAAAAGGGCAACGGTTTGGAGATATGGTGTCGGGTACTGCATTGGTGAGTTTAAGAAATAAAATAACAGTTGACCATACTATTTTAGAAGAAGAGGTTACGGAGGCCTATGTGCCTACGTATCCATCGGTGGTTAAATTGTCGGATAACGATGTGCGAATTATTAAAGAACATTTTTTAAGAGCACAAGCTAAAAAAGACCATGCGATGTTTTTAAAATTAAAAGAAAAAATAGTGGCTGTGATAGAAACAGAACCTAACGAAGAGGGTAACGCAGCACAATTTATAGATACCGTAATTAAAGATTATAATTTTTACACAACTAAAATGTAGTGGTAAAATTATTTTGAAAACGAAAAAACGGATGCTTTAGGTTTCATTAAAGCATCCGTTTTTTGTTTCAAATTAGTTACGCATTAAGCCTGTTGCATACCAATTTCATTTAATTCATCCGTAGGGTTTTTAGGATCTGCACCATATTCATTCGGTCCTTTTGTTCCTTCTTTAGCTAATAGTACAATTAACCATATTGCTCCTATAATAGGAATTAATACAATAAAAAGAAACCATCCGCTTTTTTCGATATCATGCAATCTTCTAATGCTTACACCAATACCAGGTAGCAATACTGCTAAACTATAAATACTAGCTAAATATCCAATGACGCTAATCCCTGAAGCAAATGCAATGGCTTGTAATCCCCAAGAAATAATAATATTAAATAAAAAGAACATCCAATATTCTTTACGTCTAGCTCTTCCATCAAAATCTGCGTATTGTTTTAATACTTTTAAATACCAATCCATGTTTTTTATTAAATTTTAGTTTATTGTGAAGCTACAAAAACTAACTGAATTTTTAAATTCAAAAATACGATTTAACAAGATTATTTATAGAAACACAAATAGCATCTTAAAAATTTGCAGTTTTAAAAATCTATGCTAAATTTGTAGTGATGAAAACGATAGATAGAAATATTTGGTGGTGGTACGCTCTTAACTAATTAAGCGTGAGTATTACTGTGTATTTTTAAAAATAAATAAATATATAAAGGCTTATCTCACGATAAGCCTTTTTTTATAGTGAATAGAATCTATGAAAAAATTACAATTTAAGACCGTTATAAAAAAACAGATGGCAGATACGGTAACTCCTGTGGGGTTGTATCTAAGGTTTAGAGATCGTTTTGCCAATACGGTGTTGTTAGAAGGGTCTGACTATCATTCTAAAGAAGATAGTTATACATTTATTGGTGTTGATCCTTTGGTTCATATTAAGGCAGAAAACGATTCGTTAAGTTTAACTTATAAAGATGAGGTAATAAGCAATGCTCCATTGCAAAGGAATTTTCATGAAGTATTTCAGTATTATTCTAATTTAATTCAGACGGATTCTCCGGATAAATACAAATCTTTTAACGGTTTGTATGGATATACTACCTATGATGCTGTTCAGTATTTTGAAAACATCAAACTAAAAGCAAAGCAAGCAGATTCTGCCATTCCTTTTTTGCATTATAGTTTTTTTAGATATGTAATCGCTATTAATCATTTTAATGATGAGATGGTAATTATAGAAAATGTGCCTACAGAAGATACATCAACAATTGATGAAATTGTAGCTATTGTGAACAATCCTACATTTCAAACTCAAGAATTTTCATACGATCCAGAAGGAGAAACCTCAAGTTGTACAGACGAAGAGTTTAAAGAATATGTAAGAAAGGGAAAAGCGCATTGTAAGCGAGGAGATGTTTTTCAAATTGTATTGTCTAGACAGTTTCAGCAAAAATATAAAGGAGACGATTTTACCTTGTATAGAGCCTTACGTTCTATCAATCCGTCACCCTATTTGTTTTATTTTGATTATGGTAGTTTTCGTTTGATGGGATCTTCACCAGAAGCACAAATTAAAGTTCAAAAAGGAGTAGCAACCATCAATCCAATTGCAGGAACGTTTAGAAGAACAGGAATTGCTAAAGAAGACCATGCCTTAGGAGAAAAATTGTCGAACGATAAAAAAGAAACGGCAGAACATGTAATGTTGGTAGATTTGGCTAGAAATGATTTGAGTAAACATGCAGATAATGTTACAGTTGAGGTGTTTAAAGAAGTGCAGTATTTTAGTCACGTAATTCATTTAGTTTCAACCGTAGAAGGAAAAATAAAAGGAAACCCTTTAAAAATAGTAGGAGATACGTTTCCTGCAGGAACTTTATCGGGAGCCCCAAAGTACAAAGCTATGCAGTTAATTGATACCTATGAATCTCAAAGTAGAGGATTTTATGGAGGTGCTGTAGGGGTAATTGGTTTAACAGGAGAGGTAAATTTGGCCATTGCCATTCGTTCTTTTGTAAGTAAAAACAATACGTTGTATTATCAAGCAGGAGCAGGAATTGTAATGGACTCTACCGAAGAAGGAGAGTTGCAAGAAGTAAATAACAAATTAGCCGCATTAAAAAAAGCTTTGGTGTTGGCAGAAGAAATATAAATTAGTACAAAGTAGGCAGTATACAGTACCAATTAAGCGTAGCTACGGTACTTAAATACTCATTACTCAGTACTCAGTACTAAATAGATATGAAAATATTAATATTAGATAACTACGATTCTTTTACCTATAACCTAGTTCATATGGTAGAAGAAATTACAGGAGAAACTCCAGATGTGTTTAGAAATGATGAAATTCCATTGGAAGTTGTGGGTGAATATGATGTAATTATGTTATCTCCAGGACCTGGAATTCCAGACGAAGCAGGGATTTTAAAAGAAGTAATTTCTGAATATGCAGGTAAGAAACCCATTTTTGGAGTATGTTTAGGCTTACAAGCGATTACAGAAGTATTTGGAGGTAAAATTATTAATATGGATGAGGTGTATCACGGAGTTGCTACTGAAATGAAGGTGGTAGATAAAGAAGCATTGTTGTTTAAAAAGCTTCCTCAATTTTTTACTGCAGCAAGATATCATTCTTGGATTGCAGACAAAGATTCTATGCCTAAAGAATTAAAAGTTACCTGTGTGGATGAAGATGGCGGAATTATGGCTATTGAACACGAGAAATACAATATTAGTGCAGTGCAATTTCATCCAGAATCTATTTTAACACCTGATGGAGAGTTAATGGTAAGAGAGTTTATAGAAAATGCTAAAGCGTAGCTTTAGTACGGAGTAGTTAGTAATGAGTACAAAGTTATTAGCTTAGGTGTAGATACAAGGTAAAGGAGTATAGAATGATAAGTTAAATAGTGTATAAAGAGTATTTAGTGTAAAGTACGGTATAAACATAATTACTGTACTCAATATGTACTTACTCAATACTTAATACTATAAAAAATGAAACAACTACTATCAAGATTGTTTGAACACGAGAGGTTAAGCAAACAAGAGGCTAAAGAAATTGTAATAAAAATTGCAAATAAAGAGTTTAACAATGCCCAAATAGCTTCTTTTTTAACGGTGTTTTTAATGCGACCTATTACGGTTGATGAATTGTCAGGGTTTAGAGAAGCGTTGTTAGAATTGGCTCTAAAAGTAGATTTGTCAGAATTTAACACCATCGATTTGTGTGGAACAGGAGGAGATGGGAAAAATACATTTAATATTTCTACATTAACTTCTTTTGTAGTAGCTGGTACTGGGCACAAGGTTGCCAAACACGGAAACTACGGAGTATCCTCCGCATCAGGATCCTCTAATATGCTAGAACACTTAGGCTATCAGTTTACTAATGATGAGAGTACTTTAAAAACTCAGTTAGACAAAGCCAATATTTGTTTTTTACACGCTCCGTTATTTCATCCAGCCATGGCAGCCGTAGGGCCTGTTAGAAAAGAACTGGGAATGAAAACTTTTTTTAACATGTTAGGGCCTTTGGTAAACCCTAGTATGCCACAAAATCAGTTGGTGGGTGTGTTTAATTTACAAGTTGGTAGATTGTATAAAAATATATTGAGTAAAACATCCGATAATTTTACCGTAGTACACGCTTTGGATGGTTATGACGAAATATCTTTAACAGGGCCTTTTAAAATCTACACAAAAGAAAATCAAGAAATAATAAAACCTTCAGATTTAAATTTGCATCAAATTAAGCAAACAGAAATTTACGGAGGAAATAGTGTGCCAGAAGCCGCAGAAATTTTCACCACTATTTTAGACGGTAACGGAACAGAAGCTCAGAATAATGTGGTATTAACCAACGCAGCCTTTGCTTTAAAAACGTTTAACCCTAAAGTTTCTTTCAAAGATGCCTTTGCACAAGCAAAAGAAAGTTTAATGAGCGGAAAAGCGAAGAATGCTTTAAGTACTTTAATTACGAATTCATAAAAAACATTGTGCATTGCTCATTGTATATTGATAATTGAAAAAAGATATGACAATTTTAGAGAAAATAGTAGCCTATAAAAAAGAAGAGGTCGCTAAAATTAAAGCAGAAGTTCAAGTTAAAAAGTTGGTAGAAAGTCCAAATTTTAAAAGAACACCCTTGTCTTTAAAAAAATCTTTGTTAGAGGTGGGGTCTACAGGAATTATAGCAGAATTTAAAAGGCAATCTCCTTCTAAAGGAATTATTAACGATACATCAGACATTTTAGAAGTAACCAACGGTTATTTAGATGCCAATGTAGCAGCACAATCTATTTTAACGGATACTCACTTTTTTGGAGGGACCATGGTAGATGTGATGAAGGCACGCAGTATTAACGAAGTAAAACCAATTTTAAGAAAAGATTTTATTGTAGATGCTTTTCAAATTGTAGAAGCCAAAGCCATTGGAGCCGATGTTATTTTGTTAATAGCAGCCTGTTTAACCAAAGAAGAACTAAAAAATTACGGGCAATTAGCTGCCGATTTAGGAATGGATGTATTGTATGAAATCCACACCCAAGAAGAGCTAGATAAAATAGATGCGAACGATAAAATTATAGGGATCAACAATAGAAACTTAAATACGTTTAAGGTAGATTTAGAGCATTCCGTTGAGTTGGCTTCAAAAATACCAGACAGTTGCATTAAAGTATCGGAAAGCGGAATTAGTGACCCTAAAATTATTATGGGCTTAAAACAATACGGTTTTCAAGGATTTTTAATTGGAGAAAACTTTATGAAAACCAAAAACCCAGGCCAAGCTTGTAAAGAGTTTATTGGGCAAATGTAAATTTAGTACAGAGTATTAAGTACAAAGATAGCGTAGCTAAGATACTTAATACTCGATACTTAATACTTGATACTATGTTAATAAAAGTTTGTGGAATGAAGTATCAGGAGAATATCCAAGCAGTTGCTAGGTTGCATCCAGATTATATGGGGTTTATATTTTACCCTAAATCACCACGTAATTTTGAAGGAGTGATTCCTGAAATTGATGAAAATATCAAAAAAACAGGAGTGTTCGTAAACGCTCCTATAAGTTTTGTGATAGACAAAGTAAAAGAACACGGTTTTAAAGCCGTTCAATTACACGGAAAAGAGTCCGTAGCTTATTGTCAAGAACTCAATAGTTTTGATGTAGATATAGAGCTATTTAAAGTCTTTTCAATTAAAGATGAGTTCGATTTTTCGGTGCTTAAAAATTACGAACCTTTTGTAAATTACTTTCTTTTTGATACAAAGGGTAAAGATAAGGGAGGAAACGGGTATACGTTTGATTGGTCGGTGTTAAAACAGTATCCATCAACAAAACCATTTATTTTAAGCGGTGGTATTGGAGTAGAAGAAATAGAGCAAGTAAAAGAAATAGTAAAGACAGATTTACCAATTTACGCATTAGACATCAATAGTAAATTTGAAGACGAGCCCGCTGTTAAAAATGTAAATTTGTTACAGCAATTTTTTAAAGAAATAAAGCAAAGTTGATTTGTTTTTTGTGTAGTTGGTTAAGTGTTTAAACAAATAAACGTAAACTAACAAATACACAATAAAAGTAAAGTATAAAAATAATTAGTAGAAGAGTAGGTAGTACATAGTACAAGGTTAGCATAACTAGAGTACTCTATACTTAATACTCAGTACTCAATACTATAAAGTATGTCAGAATTTCAAGTAGATAAAAACGGATATTACGGACAATTTGGAGGAGCTTATATCCCAGAACTACTGTATCCAAATGTACAAGAGTTAGAAGATAATTATCTAAATATTATCAATTCAGAAGCTTTTCAGAAAGAATATCTATACTTGTTAAAACAATACGTAGGTAGGCCAACACCGTTGTATTATGCACCTAATTTGTCTGGTAAATACAGAGCACACATTTACTTAAAAAGAGAAGATTTAAACCATACAGGAGCTCATAAAGTAAACAATACCATTGGTCAAATACTTATTGCAAAGCACTTGGGTAAAAAGAGGATTATTGCAGAAACAGGAGCAGGGCAACACGGAGTAGCTACAGCAACCGTTTGTGCGTTAATGAATTTGGAATGTATTGTGTTTATGGGAGAGGTAGATATAGAACGTCAAGCCCCTAACGTGGCACGTATGAAAATGTTAGGAGCCAAAGTAGTAGCGGCTACTAGCGGGTCTAAAACCTTAAAAGACGCTACCAACGAGGCCATTCGAGATTGGATTCAGCATCCAGAAGAAACCTATTATTTAATAGGATCTGTAGTAGGGCCACATCCGTATCCAGATATGGTAGCTCGTTTGCAAGCCATTATTTCAGAAGAAATAAAATGGCAGTTAAAAGAACAAACAGGAAAAGAAAACCCAGACACCATTATAGCTTGTGTAGGAGGGGGGTCTAATGCAGCAGGAGCTTTTTATCATTTTATGGATAACAAAGACGTAGAATTAGTAGCCGTAGAAGCTGCAGGTTTGGGAGTAAATTCTGGAGAAAGTGCAGCCACGTCTCAATTAGGACAAGTGGGAGTTATCCACGGCTCTAAAACCATTTTAATGCAAGACGAATATGGGCAAATTGTAGAACCTTATTCCATATCAGCAGGTTTAGATTATCCTGGAGTAGGACCTTTACACGCACATTTGTTCGATAGTAAGAGAGGAACCTTTTTAAATGCTACCGATCAAGAAGCCCTAGATGCTGCTTTTGAGTTAACCGAAATAGAAGGAATTATTCCTGCTTTGGAAACCTCGCATGCATTGGCTGTTTTAGGTAAAATGGAGCTTAAAAAAGATCAAGTAATCGTGATCAATCTATCCGGTAGAGGAGACAAAGACTTGGCAACCTATATTAAAGAATTAAACAAAAGAGAGTCTAAATAAGTTTGTCAAGTTATAAGGTTTGTAAAGTTGATAAAGTTCTCATGTATATTGTGTGTAACTTTCTGCTTTACAAATCTCTCAATATAAAAAATAAAGAGTTTATTAAATTTGAGTAAGGAACAACTTTCAAACCTTCAGCTTTATAAACTTTCAACACAAAAGAAATGAGTAAATTAAGTCAATTATTCAAAGAAAAACCAAACAGATTATGTTCTGTGTATTTTACATCGGGCTACCCTAAATTAAACGATACCGGTGCAATTGTAAAAAACTTAGAAGCCGCAGGAGTAGACTTTTTAGAAGTAGGATTACCGTATTCAGACCCTATGGCAGATGGCCCTACCATTCAGCACACAAGCTCTGTTGCTTTAGAAAACGGAATTAATTTAGATGTTATTTTTAACCAGTTAGAAGCAATTAAAAACGACATTCATATTCCCTTAATCGCTATGGGATATTTCAACCAAGTAGTGCGTTACGGAGCAGAAAAATTTTGCGAAAAATGCCAATCTGTAGGAATAGAAACGTTGGTATTGCCAGATATGCCCATGATTGAATATGAAAACACTTACAAAGCCCTATTCGCTAAATACGGATTGTCAAACGTGTTTTTAATCACACCACAAACCTCAGAAGAACGCATCAAAAAAATAGATGAAATGACGGACGATGCTTTTATCTACGTAGTCGCTTCTTCGTCCATTACAGGAGCTAAAGGTAGTATTTCAGATGAGCAAATAGCCTACTTTAACAGAATTAAATCTTACAACCTAAAAAGCACTTTAATTGCAGGCTTCGGAATTTCCAGTAAAGAAACTTTTGACACTGTTTGTAGCCACGTAAACGGAGCTATTATAGGATCTGCCTTTGTAAAACACGTAGGTGCTCACGGAGTAAATAGCATAGATGCATTTGTTAAAAATATTATAGCTTAGGGCGTTACCCTATCGGGTCGGGCTTTCGGTACTCGCTTTTTGTTTAGCAACTTCATTTCATTTCGTATCAAAACAAAAGAGCTCAAACAAAACCTCAATCCCTAACGGTTTTGACTTAAGGTTAGTGTGGGGTTAGAAAATCATTGATTTTCGAACACGCACTAAGCTGAAGCCTTTTTGTTTAGTTTTAAATTTGTTGTCGAAAGGCTAAATCGAAAAGGATTTAGCAATCTAGTAAATATACACAAAACATCGGAGTAGGACAGAAGTCCACATTAACTTTAGCCGTTGTTGGATAACGTAACTTTTTTAATTAAAAATGTTTCAATACAAATAAATTTGGGGTTAAAATATTTCCGCAACGAGTTTTTAAATTCAACGTTCTGTTTAGAAAAAATTATATAAGTAAAATAAATTTTCGTATAATTCAGAATATAGCTTTTCCAAAAATTAGTGATTATTTTATTCTGCTATTGTAAACGTATAAAATGTACGACCATTTTTGTCTTTTAATTTTTTCCAATTTTCAGGTTTGTTAGGGTCAAATATAGTGACATTAGCTACTTCAGATATATCAAATTTCGTAAACCAACTTTGTGGACGGGCTTTTCGGGCTTTACCTGACACCAGATGGCCTATGGCATGATCAAATTAATGCTTGCGGAATTAATATCGCCAAGACAATTCCTCGAGAATCGACGATTCGGTGGCCATCATCGGGCGCCCCCCATGACCGTGGTTCCCTGGCCCTCGAGGGCGCAGCTCACGGGGTCCTGGATCCGGGC
>CALHCC010000029.1 GCA_937930675.1 uncultured Flavobacteriaceae bacterium | reverse complement strand
TTTCCTAAATACTATCCGGAATTGTCTACCGACAGAATTATTACCATGGATTGGATGACCGGAGATCATTTATCTGAATTTGATATTGAAAATGCTACTGAAGAAACTCGAACTAAAATAGGTCAAGCTTTTTGGGATTTTTACATGTATCAAATTCATATCTTAAAAAAAGTACATGCAGATCCACATCCTGGTAACTTTTTAATTTCTAAAGAACACGATTTAATTGCTTTAGACTTTGGGTGTATGAAAACCATTCCAGACGATTTTTACATTCCTTATTTTGAACTTGCAGACCCTAAAGTAATTAACAACCCTGAGTTGTTTAAAGAAAAACTATTTGAATTAGAGATTTTACTAGCACAAGACACCAAAGAAGAATTGGCTTTTTTCACCAGTTTGTTTCACGATTTATTAAGTTTATTTACGCAACCTTTCCACGGAGAAACCTTTAATTTTTCTGATGAAGAGTTCTTTGGAAAAATTGCCGATTTGGGAGAACGTTTTAACAACGATACTCAGCTAAAAAATATGAACGGAAATAGAGGTTCTAAACATTTTATTTACATGAACAGAACCTTTTTTGGAGTTTACAACTTAATGCACGATTTAAAAGCTACCAACATTCTAATCAACAACTACAAAACACTATAAATGAAAAGCTTTACAAATAAAGAGATCGCAGCATTAGAGCATTTATACAAAATAAATCTCATCAATAGTGCTACAGGGTTTAAATCGGCAAACCTCGTAGGGTCTATTTCTAATAGTGGTATAGAAAACGTATCTGTCTTTAGCTCGGTAGTACATTTTGGTTCTGCTCCTCCGTTACTAGGAATGGTGTTTAGACCTACTACGGTAGCTAGAAACACGTATGATAACATTAAAGAGAATCAATATTATAGTCTTAATCATATTCATCAAGATATGATGAAAGAAGCACATCACACCAGTGCTAAATATCCTTTTGAAGTCAATGAATTTGACAAAACAGCTTTGGAACAAGAATACAAACCCGATAGTAAAGTTCCTTTTGTAAAAGGAGCTCCTGTACAGTTATTAATGAAGTATGCTAACGAATACACCATTAAAGAAAACGGTACTATTTTATTACTTGGAGAAATTGAAAAACTATATGTACAGCCTCAACTTATTCATAACGATGGTTTTATAGACTTGTCTAAAGGCAACGTAGTTACCATTAATGGTTTGGATGGATATGTAAAAACAGAATTAATAGAAAGGCTACCCTATCAAAGGCCTAAAAAGTAATTGTATACAAATTCTAGCTATTAAAAAAACAATCCAAAACTATACACATTATTAACCCTTATAAACCATAACAACATGTATACTAAAGAATCATTAGCTGTGGTTTGGTTAAAACGCGATCTTAGATTGCAGGATAACGAAGCTATACAGAATGCCATTAAAACAGGAAAAAGAGTGCTTATCCTTTTTGTTTTTGAAGAGTTTTTAATAAAAGACCCACATTACGATAAAAGACATTGGGATTTTATTAAAGAATCTATCCACGATATGAATCAACACTTAATTCCTTACAACTCTAAGGTATTGGCTGTAAATTCTGAATTGGCAGCTACCATCAATCAATTGCAACAGTTTTACAATATTAGAGATTTGTTCTCTCATCAAGAAACAGGCTTGCTATGTACCTATCACAGAGATTTAAAGATTAAAAGATACTGCCACAACAATTTGATTACTTGGACAGAAAGTGTTTGGAATGGTGTATTAAGAGGTATTAAAAACAGAAAAGGATGGGTAAGCAAGTGGAAAACTTACATGGAAGCACCGCAAGTACAGTTTCACCCTAAAAATCAATTACTCACCATTCATGAAATAGAAGAGTTAGAAAAGCAATTTTCTGCTACAAATTTAACTACTTCGGAACACAATTTAATTCAAAAAGGAGGAATTACAGAAGCCCTTAAGTATCAGAACGCTTTTTTTAAAGAAAAATACTTGAACCCTAAAAAAGAAAAAGACACCATCAATACAGAATCCTGTAGTAGATTATCTCCTTATTTGGCATGGGGTAATTTGTCTACCAGGCAAGTATGGCAATCTGCAAAAGCCATTAGACCTTTAAGTAAAAACAAAAAGGATTTAGATGCTTTTACAGCTCGTTTAAAATGGCAAGCACATTTTATTCAGAAGTTTGAAATGGAACACACCATGGAAGAGTCTAGTATCAATAAAGGCTACCAAATGTTAAAGAAAAACATTTCTCAAAAATACCAAATCGCTTGGGAGCAAGGACAAACAGGAGTTCCTATGATAGATGCAAGTATGCGTTGTATGAATGCAACAGGCTACCTTAACTTTAGAATGAGGGCCATGATTGTGTCTTTCTTTACGCATTTACTATGGCAACCTTGGCAAGATTGTGCCGTGTATCTTTCTAAAATGTTTATTGATTTTGAACCTGGGATTCATTTTGCACAAGTACAAATGCAGGCAGGAGAAACTGGGGTAAATACCTTACGCATTTACAACCCTATTAAAAATGGACACGAGTTAGATGCCAATGCAGATTTTATTAGAGAGTGGGTTCCAGAATTGGCTCATTTACAAACCAAACACATACACGAACCTTATTTAATGACTCCTTTAGAACAAGGTATTTACAATTTAAAATTAGGAACCGATTACCCGCTCCCTATTATAGATTTAAAAGCCAATAGAAAAAGAGCCAGCAAAATTTTATGGGAAATGAAAAACGACGCTATGGTGATGGAAGAGAACGATAGAATTCTTAAAAAACACACCACCAACGATTCTTTTCATCATGCTGTATAATACTACCTATAAAAATGCTGATATCAAAAACACAATTGATGAAATTCTTGGTAAGCCCTACTCGTTTTTAGAGAGAATTCAATTAAAACGAGTAGGTTCTCAACGCATGATTGTAGAAGAAGTCTCTCCTAAATTTTATCATTTTTTAAATAGTGTAGCAGACGTTAATTACATCAATATAGAATTAAGGCCTAAAGGAATTTTAGTGCATTTAACACAGGCTTTAAACAAATTTTCTTGGCCTATTGCCTATCATTATTTAGCTGTTTTTGATAGCAATTTATTTAGCATTCATGCACAAGGTAATTACATCAAAGTAAAAAAAGACCAACGTTACCAAAGCAATCAAAAATTCATTCAACAAATTTTACAGCTTAAACAAAAAGCAACAGCACATTTTACACATGAGTAAACACAATTTAACCGAAACACAAATTGATAGAGTGATAGAAATGGCTTGGGAAGACAGAACTCCTTTTGAAGCCATTCAATTTCAATTCCACTTATCGGAACAAGAAGTGATTGAATTGATGCGAAAAGAGATGAAAGGTTCTAGTTTTAAAATGTGGCGAAAACGAGTACAAGGAAGAGCCACCAAACATTTAAAAAAACGAAGCTTTGTGAAAGGAAACTTTAAGTGCAGTTTACAAAGAAATATTACACAAAATAAAATATCAAAAAGATAAACTACTATGGCTACTTATTTAATTATTGGAGCATCCTCAGGAATTGGTAAAGCAACCGCTCAACAATTGGTGGAACAAGGGCATCAAGTTATTGGAACCTATTACCAAACAACACCTAAAGACTTAGATACTGTTGAATTCTTTTCTCTAAATGTTTTAGAACAAGAGTTGGATGCATCGCAATTACCAGAAACATTAGATGGTATTGTGTACTGCCCTGGAAGCATTAATTTATTGCCCTTTGCTAGAATTAAACCGCAAGATTTTTTAAACGATTATAATTTACAAGTAATTGGAGCCATTAAAACCATACAAGCTTGTTTAAAAAAACTAAAAAAAGGACATCAACCTTCCATTGTACTATTCTCTACGGTAGCCGTGCAACATGGTTTTAATTTCCACACCCAAGTAGCAGCCTCTAAAGGAGCTATTGAAGGACTTACTAAAAGTTTGGCCGCAGAACTCTCTCCAACCGTTAGAGTAAACTGTATTGCACCTTCTATTACGCAAACTCCTTTGGCAGGTAAATTATTAGGGAGTGATGCTAAAATAGATGTCAATGCACAAAGGCATCCTCTTAAAAAAATTGGACAAGCCAAAGATATTGCCAACATGGTTCGTTTTTTATTATCCGAAGAAGCTAGTTGGATCACTGGACAAGTATTAAGCGTAGATGGAGGAATGTCTACCCTAAAAATCTAATAATTATGTTTTCATTTTTAAAAAAGAAAAGTCCACTAGAACAATTGGAACAAAAATACAAAGCACTCTTACAAGAAGCACATCAATTATCTACCAGTAATAGAAGTAAGAGCGATGCAAAAATAGCTGAAGCAGAACAAGTTGCTTTGGAAATAGAAAAACTTAAACACTAAACAGTATGGCATTTTATCAATTAAAACGAGAACAATTTATTAAAGCAACTGTAGATGAGGTTTGGGATTTTATGTCCTCTCCTAAAAACTTAAAAGACATTACGCCCAAACACATGGGCTTTGATATTACCTCGGACAACAAAGACGAAAAAATGTATCAGGGCATGATTATTAGTTACATTGTAAAACCTATCTTAAGCATTCCCACCACTTGGGTCACCGAAATTACGCATGTCGTAGACAAAAAATATTTTGTAGACGAACAACGCATTGGGCCTTACAAACTTTGGCACCATCAACACATTATAGAAGAAAGGGATGGAGGAGTGTATATGAAAGATATTGTTACCTATGAACCTCCTATGGGATTTTTAGGAGCCATTGCCAATGCCCTTTTTATTAAAAGGCAATTAAACACTATTTTTAAGTTCCGATTTAAGGCCGTAGATCATAAATTTAACTAATATAGAAAACAAAAAGTATTAATGATTCCTAATGCTTTTTATCTAATCTATTTCTTATTTTTGAAGAAATAATACGCAGCACGTATGGCAACATCTCCACTAGTAAGATTTTGGAACTTAATCAATCAGTACAAAAAACCCATTAGACTTATTTACTATTACGCAATTATGAGCGGAATTGTAAATTTATCGCTCCCGTTAGGGATACAAGCAATTATTAATTATCTACAAACTGGAGAATTAACTACCTCTTGGATTGTGTTGGTTATTTTTGTCTTAATAGGAATTGCCGTATCTGGAAAAATACAAATCAATCAATTAAGAATTGTAGAAGACATTCAACAAGATATTTTTGCAAAATCTGCTTTTGAATTTGCCTTTAGAGTTCCTAAAATAAAGCAGTTAAGTTTAGATAAAATTCATGCCCCAGAATTGGTCAATCGTTTTTTTGATGTACTTACCATACAAAAAGGAATGCCCAAAATACTGATCGACTTTTCTTTAGCTGCTTTTCAAATTGTTTTTGGGCTCTTATTACTTACTTTTTACAGTTCTTACTTTGTGTTTTTAGGAGTTACGTTAGTACTAATTATCTTTTTAATTTTTAAAATTACAGGTCCAGAAGGATTGGCTACAAGTATTAAAGAAAGTAAATACAAATACAACTTAGCTCATTGGATAGAAGAAATTGCCAGCAATGCCAAATCTTTTAAAATTCACAACAACGGTAATCTACATTTAGAAAAAACAGATAACATCAACATTAACTATTTAGAAAGTAGAGAAAAGCACTTTAATATTTTAATTAAACAATTTATTCTGTTTATTGGTTTTAAAGTATGGGTAGCCGCAGGACTGCTTTTACTTGGAGGTTATTTGGTATTTCAACAACAAATGAATATCGGTCAGTTTGTGGCTTCTGAAATTATTATCATTCTAATAATCAATTCTGTAGAAAAGATCATTAGAATTATGGAAACCATTTACGATGTATTAACAGCCTTAGATAAAATTGGATATGTAACCGATTTAGAATTAGACAAAGAAACAGGATCTGGAGAATTGGTTACAGACAAAGGTTTGTCTATAGAAGTAAACAATTTATATTTTAAATATCCGGATGAAGAACGTTATTTGTTTGAAAATCTATCTTTTAACATTAGTTCCGGAGAAAAAGTTTGGTTACGTGGAGTTAGTGGAACAGGAAAGTCTACCTTATTAAATATTTTGGCAAGAATACACGATGTTAACAAAGGAGAAATATTAATAAACAACAGACCCATTAGTTTTTACAATAGAGAATCTTTTAACGACCATATTAGTTTTATCAATCCTAACACAGGATTGTTTGAAGGTACCATTGAAGAAAACATTTTGTTAAACAGAACTATTGACAAACAAATACTAAATGAGATCTTAGATGCGTTAAACTTAACCGATTACATTTCTAAGCTAAAAGAAGGTCTTAAAACCGAAGTAGACTCTGAAGGACGACGAATGCCAAGAAGTATTATTCAGAAAATAATTTTGGCAAGATCTTTGGCAGGAACTCCCAAACTATTGTTATTAGAAGATCCGCTACAATTTATTGATGAAAAGGAGAAAAATAGTATTATCGATTATATCATGAGTCCTAACAATCCGTGGACAGTTATTGTCATTGCAGATTACTTGTACTGGGCAGATAAATCAAATCAAATTATAAAATTATAGGCTCATGTTAAATATTTCAGAAAATAGCATTAGCAAACTCGTAGAATCTAATAAATTTAAATCTTTTAAGTTTTTAAAAAGCAAAGATCATAGCAAACAAAGAATGTACTATGGAGTTGTTTTATTACTCCTATTATTAATTGTAGTATTTGTTCCTTGGACACAGAACATCAAAGGAAAAGGATATGTTACTACTTTATTACCAGAACAAAGACCTCAACCTATACAATCTATTATATCAGGTCGATTAGAAAACTGGTATGTTAGGGAAGGAAATTATGTAAAAAAAGGAGATACCCTTATTTATATTACAGAGGTTAAAAACGATTATTTTGATCCTAACTTAGTACAACGAACACAGGAACAAGTAAACGCAAAGTCCGAAAGTATTACGTCTTATGATGATAAGGTTATTGCTTTAAGAGCTCAACTAGCCTCTATTAAACAAAGTAAACTGTTAAAGTTAGAACAGGTTCGAAATAAAATTATTCAAACCAAAAACAAAATTAGCATTGATAGTATTGATTTGAATGCTTATAAAATTAAGTATGATATTTCTATCAATCAATACAAACGAACCAAAGAACTGCATACAGAAGGTTTAAAGTCTTTATCTGCTTTGCAAGAGAAAGAATTAAAGCAACAGGAATCGTATGCAAAATATTTGTCGCAACAAAACAAATTAGAGAATCAGAAAAACATGTTGATCAATTTTAAATTAGAATTGTCATCAACAGAACAAGAATACCAACAAAAAATAGCCAAGACGAATTCCGACATACAAAGTGCCTTGTCTGCTAAATTAGAAGCCACTTCTAATACCTCTAAATTAAAAAACAAATTAAGTAACTACGAGCAAAGGCAACGTCTTTACTACATTACCTCTCCTACTAACGGATACATTACCAAAACCATTAAAAAAGGTACAGGGCAGTTAATCAAAGAAGGAACCGACATTTTAACCATCATGCCTTCTACTTACGATTTGGCCGTTGAGGTTTATGTAAAACCTCAGGATTTACCATTATTAAAAATAAACGATCACTGTAGGTTGCGTTTCGACGGATGGCCAGCTTTGGTTATTAGTGGATGGCCTGAAAAATCTACAGGAATTTTTTCTGGAAGAATTTTTGCGATCGATCAACATATTAGCCAAAACGGTAAGTATCGTGTTTTAATAGCTCCAGACAAAAGCACTAAAAAGTGGCCTGAAAATTTAAGAGTAGGAACAGGAACCTATACCTTTATTTTACTAAAAGATGTACCTGTTTGGTACGAATTATGGCGTAATCTAAACGGATTCCCTCCAGATTTTTATAGATCTAATGAGGAAAAACAAGATGGAAAATCTGAAAAAGTAAAAACCAAAGCACCTATTAAATCTGTAAAGTAATGAATAGAATTCTCTGTATATTCATTTTTATATGCTCTTTTAGTAGTATGGCTCAAAATGTGTTAAAAGATGATGTGTTAACGTATAAAGAATACATCAACAATATTATTAACGAGCATCCGCTTGCAAAAAGCGCACAACTTAAAAACAAAGCTGCCAAAGCAAAGTTATTAAGTGCTAAAGGAGGGTTTGACCCTACCTTGGTTTCTAACTTTGACCAAAAAAGATTTGAAGGAAAAGAGTATTTTGACATTTTTAAGAATAAAATTACCATCCCTACCCCTATTGGTATAAACATAACCGGAGGGTTTGAGGATAACAGTGGTGAATTCTTAAATCCTGAAAATAACATTACAGGTGTAGGGCTTTGGAGTGCCGGATTGGAAATAGATGTATTACAAGGTTTATTGATAAATAAAAGAAGAACTACGTTAAAACAAGCCAAAACATATCAAAACATAGCCAAACAACAACAGTTGCAATTGTTAAACAAACTTATTTACAATGCTTCTAAGGCCTATGCAGAATGGCAACAATATAGTTCTATTTTTCAAACCATGATCAAGAATAGAGAACTGAGTCGCATGTACTTAAAAAATACGAAAAGCTCTTTTTTAAATGGTGAAAAAACAGCCATAGATACTTTAGAAGCCAATGTTTATTTACAAAATAGTGACATTCAAGTTTTAAAATACAAGCAGCTACTTTTAGAGAAAAAATTAAAAGTGGAAAACAATCTTTGGTTAGAGAATAAAGCTATTGGCCTAAAGGAAAACATACAACCTGAAAATGACATTATTGCATCTGAAAACACCAGCATACAAGTAGATCAAAACTTAGATAGTATTCCTGTAATTGCTGAAAAAATAGGAAAAAGAGACCTTTTAGTACTCAAACAAAAATTAACCAGAGAAAAATTAAAACCTAAATTAAAATTAAAGTACAATCAACTCTTTGGAACAGGAAAAACTAGAGAACTTTTTAATCCTGATTTTGATGTAAATGATTACAAATGGGCTGCTAGTTTAAGTATCCCTATTTTCTACAGAACAGAAAGAGGAAAATACAGACAAAGTAAATACAAGGTAGAAGAAGTAAATTATGACATTGCTTATAAAAAAACAGAAATCACCAATAAAATTACAGCCAACAAACAAAAGCAAATAGCTCTTGTACAACAAATTAAATTGTTAGAGCAAAACATACGTGGTTACGAAAAATTATTAAAAGCAGAAACTTTAAAGTTTGAATTTGGAGAAAGTTCCTTATTTTTAATCAACAAAAGACAAGAAAAACTCATTGAGTCTGAGTTAAAATTAGTAAGCACCAAAAACAAATTAATCACCAATTACTTAAATTATTTATTATTGACCAATAGAATTATTCCTAACAACTAAAAATAATGATTCAAAAGATATTTATCTTTCTTATTTTAAACTTTACTGCACTCACTATAGGTAGTTTATGTACTCAAGTAGGTGTACATTCTGATTGGTATACAAATTTACACAAAGCTCCTTGGACACCGCCTAGTTATGTATTTGGGATTGCTTGGTCTACCATTATGTGTCTTTTTGCTGTTTATATGGCAATGCTAACGCATAGAAACGAAAAAACAACTACCATTTTAATAGTATATAGTGTACAATTATTTTTAAACACTATTTGGAATCCCATCTTTTTTAGCTTTCATCAAGCCTTTTTAGGACTCATCACCATTGTTTTATTAACATTATTAATTTCTTGGTTTTTAGTTCGTTATTTTAAAAAAATATCTTTTAAATCTTTGTTAATTGTACCTTACTTTTTATGGCTTTTGATAGCCACTTCTCTAAACTTATATATTGTTTTGTATAATTAGTTCCTACCTTAAATACCATCATTTATTTCATCGCTTTAAATCGTCTGTTTTAAGATTTAAAAAATTAAATTTGCAAAATGCCAAAAAGAGAACGAAATAAATTTGTAAAAAGAGGAGAAATTATCTCTATTACAATAGAAGACTATGCCTTTGGAGGAAAAGGAATTGGACGTATTAGAAACGAAGAAGGAGAGTTTGTAGTATTTGTACCCAATACCTTACCCGGACAAACGGTAAAAGCACAAATTAAAAAAACAAGCAAACGCTATGCAGAAGCAAAGTTGTTTGAAGTTTTATCTCCATCCGAGCAAGAGCAAGAAGTTCCTTTTCAAGCCATTCCAGGAGCTCCTTACATTAAATTGCCTATTCACCTACAACATCAATATAAAAAAGAAAGCACCTTAGAGCTTTTTAAACGCATTGGTAAAGTAGAACATATAGAAGATGTGTTTGATGAGTTTATCGCTTCTCCAGAAGTATTTCATTACAGAAATAAAATGGAGTACGGTTTTTCTGCCATTCGATATGATTTTGAGCAGAAAACAGATGTGGATGAATTTGCACTAGGGTTTAAAAAAAGAGGAACTTGGTGGTGTACCGAAAATTTAGATAAAGACTCTGGTTTGTTTGACAAACAGGTAGAAGATTCTTTAGCCAAAATACGTCAGTTCTGTATTAATTCTGGATTAGAAGCCTGGCACGCTCCACAAAAAAAAGGATTCTTCCGTTATTTTGTGGTTAGAAAAACGTATAAAACCAATCAAATACTTTGCAATTTAGTGACTACATCTCCCCTATTATCACATTTTGATATGGAAGGATTTGTTTCTTTATTAAAAGAGTTGTTTGGAAACCGATTGGCTGGGTTAATACATACCACAAACGATGAAATTGGAGACAGAACCTTAGCCGTTACAGGAAATGAAACGTTAATTTTTGGAGACGATAGAATTGTAGAAAACTTATTAGGCTTAGATTTTGAAATTTCTATGAAAAGTTTCTTTCAAACCAATCCTAAATCTGCCGAAAAACTATATGCAAAAGTAATTGATTACGCTCTAGAAAAAGCAGAAACGGTAAACGGTAAAATTGTAATGGACTTGTTTTGTGGAACTGGAACTATTGGACAGATTTTAGCTTCTAAAACCACCGATACTAAAATTATTGGAGTAGATATTGTAGAAGATGCTATTAAAGATGCCAAACAAAATGCAAAACGAAACCAAATTGAAGGTGTAGAATTTTATGCTGCCGATGTTGGGAAATTTTTACTAGAATTCCCACAATACAAAGGAAAAATTGAAACCATTGTTTTAGACCCTCCAAGAGCAGGTATTGCTCCTAAAACCTTAAGTAAGGTGATTAAAATTGGTGCTAGTAGAATGGTATATGTGTCTTGCAATCCTGCTACACAAGCAAGGGATACAGAAACGTTAATGCAAGCAGGCTATAAAATAAGTAAAATGAGTTTGGTGGATCAATTCCCACATACCGCACATATTGAAAGCATTGTACTTTTTGAAAAATAAAAGTACATAGAACCTCCCAGTTCGAAAAGCCTCACTTTTTACGTGAGGCTTTTTTTGTTTTTGAGATTTATCAATAAAACTTAACTAGGTGTTATTGTTATTACTTTACTCTTATTATTAACATCAAATTTCTCTCCCAATAAATATCTATACATGAAAACTTTTAATTTATTAGGACAATTTTCAGAAAAGTCGTCATATACAGCTCCTTTAAAATGTAAATTATTATCTATACTTTCAATATATTCAACAAAATATAAAATTAAAGCAAATTTCGATTCTTTTTTAATTTTTTCTCTAGCCTCATAATAAATTTTATAAATAGATTTCCCCTCTTTTAACGAGTAAAATGAAGTTTGATTAATATTAATTATTAATACGGTATTATTTAAAGCATACTCTTTTTTATTCTTTTTTCTAAAACATTTTAAAAGTTTTCTTTCAGAGTTTACTTTATCTGAATAATTAGAAAATCTAATTGATGTTATTTCAAATCCATAGCCATTTATTAAAAAATCAGGTTCATTTATATCAGTTAAACCGAATTTAAATTCAAGGTTATTTTTTTGTGATACTCTTATAAAGTGTGCACAATTATTAATTTCGAAAATATGTCCAAATATTGAAATGTCCGAGTTTTTAGTAATTCTTTTTAAATAAAAATTATAAATATTTTTATCATATTCTTTCTATATCTAAAAAAGAAAGAGCTAAAACCCTTAAATAGTGTTTTTTTATTCGTTTCTCAAGCCCAGTAGAATAAGGAATATCATTTATTATACTTGAAATCGGATGAGACAAATCTCGTAAATCAATTCCTAAAGTATTTGAATAATATTTATAAAGTCTATCCAAATTGTATTCTTATAATTATTAATTTATCTTGAGATTTAAACTTAAATCAAAGCCATTTCCTGTAATAACTACAAATTCAAATCCTGGTAATTTCGATTTTCTCTTTTTAACAACTCATTTATTACTAATCCACTTTATTTTCTAAATCTAAAATAAACGTATACTCTTTAGCTACTTCTTTTAAGGCATCAAATCTACCAGAAGCACCTCCATGTCCCGCTTCCATATTGGTATCTAAAAACAACTGATTGTTATCTGTTTTTAAGGCTCTTAATTTTGCTACATACTTTGCAGGTTCCCAATACTGCACTTGAGAATCGTGCAATCCTGTAGTAATTAACATGTTTGGATACGCTTTTGCTTCGATATTATCGTACGGAGAATAAGAATTCATATACTCGTAATATTCCTTTTCGTTAGGATTTCCCCATTCGTCATATTCTCCTGTGGTTAACGGAATACTTTCATCTAACATGGTAGTGGTTACATCTACAAAAGGTACAGATGCTATGATTCCGTTATATAATTCAGGATTCATATTTACTACTGCTCCCATTAACAAACCTCCTGCAGAACCTCCCATAGCATATACGTGTTCTGGCGATGTCATGTTTGCATCTACTAAATGTTTGGTACAATCTACAAAATCGTTAAACGTATTTTTTTTCTGTAGCAATTTACCGTCTTCATACCAAGACCTTCCTAAATATTCAGAACCTCTAACATGGGCTAATGCAAAAATAAAACCTCTGTCTAATAAGCTTAGTCTTGAAGTACTAAAACTATCGTCTACCGTATGTCCATAAGAACCATAGCCGTAAATTAAACAGGGTGTTTCTTTATTAATTTCAGTGTCTTTTCTGTGTACTATAGACAAAGCTACTTTTTTACCATCTCTTGCCGTTACCCAAATACGTTTGCTTATGTAATTGTTTTTATCAAAGGTGCCTCCTAAAACTTCTTGTTCTTTTTTAATTTCTTTTTCATGAGAAACCATGTTAAAATCTATCACAGAACTAGGAGTCGTCATTGAATTGTAGCTGTAACGCAACCAAGGTGTATCAAATTCTAAATTGTTTCCTACACTAGCAGAATAAGTTTCTTCATCAAAAGGTAAATAATAATCTTTAGTACCGTCCCAACTAATAATTCTTATGTTATTTAAACCTTGTTCTCTTTCTTCTAACACCAAAAAGTCTTTAAAAATAGTCGCATCTTCTAACAACACCTCTTTTCTGTGCGGAATTACATCTACCCAATGCTCAAGCGTAGTGGCTCCTTCTTTAACTTTCATCAACTTAAAGTTACTTGCGTTGTTATGATTGGTTAAAATGTAAAAAGCATCTTGATAATGCATCACGCTATATTCCAAATTCTCGGTTCTTTCTTGAAAAATTTTAAAAGAACCTGTAGGGGTATCTGCCCTTAAAATTTGATATTCTGTTTGCATCGTACTGTAAGAACCAATCACTAAATATTTTTTAGATTTTGTTTTTCCTACATACACATTATAGGTTTCGTCCTTCTCATGATACACCAATACATCTTTTTCAAGAGTTGTTCCTAAAAGGTGTCTATAAACTTTATCACTCCTTAAAGTAATCGGGTCTTTTTTATTGTAAAAAACAGTTTTATTGTCATTGGCCCATGTGGCAGAACCTGTAGTAAACTCAATCGTGTCTTCTAA
This sequence comes from uncultured Flavobacteriaceae bacterium, assembly GCA_937930675.1. GTDB lineage: Bacteria > Bacteroidota > Bacteroidia > Flavobacteriales > Flavobacteriaceae > Wenyingzhuangia. Next base: position 11,529 of record CALHCC010000029.1, on the reverse strand, counting down.
CACCTCTTGCGTGTTTAAATTCTTAAATTTAAGGGTGTATTGTCTTCGTCCTGTATCGTCTACACTATACACCATCATTTGGTTATCGTCCGTAATAGAAAAACTACCAATGTCAAAAAACTCGTGTCCTTTTGCTAATTCATTCACATCCAACAACACCTCTTCTTTAGCCTCTAAAGAACCTTTTTTTCTTGTAAATACAGGATATTGATTTCCTATTTCAAATTTGGTGATGTAGTAATAACCGTTTTTAAAATAAGGTACAGAACTATCGTTCTCTTTAATACGTCCTTTCATTTCCAAAAACAATTCATCCTGAAACTGGGAGGTATGTTTTGTTTGCTCTTCGTAAAAAGAATTTTCATCGTTTAAATACGAGAATACTTTTAACGTTTTTTCAGAAGGAACTTCCGCATTTTTTTCTTCATCGGACAAACGTAACCAGTAGTAATCATCTACTCGAACATCCTTATGCTTTTCTAATTTATGGGGAATTTTATCTGCTACAGGAGCCTCTACTACCTTCATTTTTTGACATTTAATTACGATTGCAAAAATAGTGAATCCTAACAGTATAGTTAGTGTTCTTTTTACATTCTTTCTCATACTAGCTTTTTTTTGGTGAAGATATTTATAATCTTTTTATATTGCCAATAAAATAAAAAATTAAGAAGTATGTTTGGAGACATGTCTAAAATGATGGGGCAATTGCAAAATGCTCAAAAACATGTAGAAGAGGCTAAAGAACGATTAAATTCTATATTTGTAGATGGAAGTTCTGGGTCTGGATTGGTACATGTAACCGTTACAGCAAATCGAGAAATTAAAAAAATTGACCTTAATCCTGCTGTTTTAGAAGATAAAGAAGCTGTAGAAGATTATTTAATTCTTGCCTTAAACGATGCTTTAAAAAAAGCAGACAAAATTAACGAACAAGAAATGGCCGCAGCCGCTAAAAAAGGATTGCCGTTTTAAAAACATAAAAAATAGTTTATTGAATATATTCAATGTCATTCCGTATTTAGTACGGAATGACATTTTTTAATTTAATAAGCACTTAATATTCATAAAATAAAACCTCTTGATGGTGGTGGTGGAATTCCTAAAAATGATGGCAGTGGAGAAAATGAACTAATCTTAGGACAAGTAATACAACGCTTTTCTTTGGGCTTTACCCCTAATGTTTCTTTCAAAATATTTTTATAACTTAGTATAACATGAAATTTATGTTCTTGATTAAAACTAAAAACCATTAACAAATAAATGACCTATTGTTAACATTTCTCCGTTTTTCAACTGTTATTTTAGTTATTTATTTGCTACTAAATATAAAGAGCATTTTAAAAAATACAATATGAATATTAATTTTGCTGGTATACCAGAAGAATTTACAAAAAAAGAAACATCTAAAGTTGTCATCGTCCCATTAGAACATCAAAACAACACAAATCAAACAGGTCTTTCTACCATTTTCACACAAAGTTCCCTTCAAGAATTGTATGATATAGAAACGGATTCCGAACCTTATCTACATGGAATTCATATCACAGAAAAACAACATATTGAAGCTCCTGAACAACTATCGGAACAAGCTTATAATGATGTTAAGAAATATATACTCACCAATAAATTCCCTATTATACTTTCGGATGCTCCACTCGTTAGCATAGGTGCTATAAAAGCGTTTAACGAACATTTTGAAAATTTATCGGTATTACACATAGATGCTAAAGCCAGACTTTACAAACAAGTAAACGATGAAAAGGTACATAATCAATGTGCGATGTATCATGCAAGTCAAACAACAAATTTAATTCAAGTAGGAATTAGAGATATTGCTAAAATTGAAACCACCGTTTTAAATACTGAAAAGACTTTTTTTGCTAACGAAATGATTTCTGATGACTACTGGATAGAAAACGCTACCGAAAGTCTTACCAATGATGTTGTGATTGTTTTAAATTTAGAAGGGTTAGATCCTTCTATTGCTCCAGGAGTAGACAATCCTATTCATGGAGGTCTTTTATGGTACGAAACATTAGAATTCTTAAAAACAATATTTACGGATAAAAATGTAGTGGGTATAAATATTGTGGGAATTAGTACTCATACTTCTGATCAAATAACCCATGCACTTGTTTCAAGACTAATCTATAAAATAATTGCTTATAAGTTTAACTTAAATAAAAGCAGTGATTTTCTAGAATAATACTGTTTTTAAAAGGTGGATTCGAGTTGATTCGTTAATTTGATTTATTTGTTAAGAATTAACAATCCGAACACCTATTTTTCAAACAATATAAATAAATAACTTAGAAATCAAAAGAGAGTCTTTAAACTATGTTTAAAGACTCTCTTTTGATTTCTAAGTTCAAATTAAATTTATGTAAGAAGATTATTACATAAATTCATCCTAAAACTGATAGCGATAATTCATTGTATATTCTTTTCCTTGTTTACCAAAAGAAAAATAAGACGTTTTCTTCTCTTTTCTTTTTCTTGTAAACAAATAAGAAGACAATACACCAATAGCAGCACCTGCAACAACATCTTCTACAAAATGTTTTTTAACATGTACTCTACTAAAGCCTGTATACGCAGCCACTACATATGCTGGTATTCCATAATTCCAACCGTATCTTTTTTGTAAAAAAGCAGCACTCTGAAATGTCACAGAGGTATGAGCCGATGGAAACGACTTAAAATCCTCTCCATTAGGACGTTCTTTTTTAACAATAGCCTTTAATCCGAAAGATACTGCTACATTTAATGCAAAAGCTTCTGTAAACTGTAAACTACCTTTAAAGTCTTTTTCTAACACAGTAGTCCCTAAAGCTACTACAGGTAGACTGTACAGTCCATAATCTCCGATTCTTTCTATAGTAGATTGTCCTTTTACTTTTGTTATAAAGCAAAAAAATAGAACAACTATAAAAACTCGATTAAGCCTCACCTACGGTTCCAAAATTTATAGGAAAATCCTGTTGTTCAAATTCTTTAATTTCTCCTACCTCCATTTCAAATCGCTCAATATTATCTAATAAAGCTTGAGACAACCTTTTTGCATGCTGAGGCGTTAGTATAATTCTAGATTTTACTTTTGCTTTTGGCAAACCTGGCATAATATTTACAAAATCTACCACAAATTCAGAATTTGAATGATTGATAATTGCTAAGTTAGAATAAGTTCCTTCTGCTGTTTCTGGAGATAACTCTATATTAATATTCCCTTGTTTATCTTTTAATTCTTCCATGCTCGTTATTAATTTATCCTATAAAAATAAGTGCTATCACTTAAATAAAAAAACGGATCCCAAATGGAATCCGTTTTTTTATCATCTTTAGGAATTATTCTTCAAAATTTCCTATACTTTCTTCTATTTCCTCTTTAGGGCCTACAATCATATTGTTGTAAGATCTCATTCCTGTACCTGCAGGAATTTTCTTACCAACAATTACATTTTCTTTTAATCCTTCTAAGTAATCTACTTTACCGTTTACGGCTGCTTCGTTCAGTACTTTGGTAGTTTCCTGGAACGATGCTGCTGAGATAAACGATTTTGTTTGTAAAGAAGCTCTTGTAATTCCTTGTAAAATTTGCGAAGCCGTAGCAGGTCTTGCATCTCTTGCAACCACTTCTGCTTTATCTTCACGCTTTAATCTAGAATTTTCATCTCTTAACTCACGAGAAGAAATAATTTGACCTGGCTTAAAGTTTTCAGAAGCTCCTGCTTCTTCTACCACTTTCATTCCATAAATCTCGTCATTTTTCTCAATAAAGTCATTCTTATGAACTAAAGAATTCTCTAAGAATAAAGTATCTCCTGAATCGATAATTCTAACTTTACGCATCATTTGACGTACTACTACCTCGTAATGCTTATCGTTAATTTTTACCCCTTGTAAACGATATACTTCTTGAATTTCGTTTACAATATATTCTTGAACTTTAGAAGGTCCTTGGATTCTTAAAATATCTTCAGGAGTAACAGAACCATCAGATAAAGGCATACCTGCTTTTACATAATCGTTTTCTTGAACCAAAATTTGATTCGATAATTTGATTAAGTATTTCTTAATATCTCCAAATTTAGACTCTACAATAATCTCACGATTACCACGCTTAATTTTTCCGAAAGAAACCACACCATCTGTTTCTGCAACTACTGCTGGGTTTGATGGGTTACGAGCTTCAAACAACTCTGTTACACGAGGTAAACCTCCTGTAATATCTCCCGCTTTACCAGACTTACGTGGTATTTTAACCAATGTTTTACCTACCTCAATAGCTTCTCCATCTTCTACCATTAAGTGTGCACCTACTGGTAAAGAATAAGATCTTTGTGTATTTCCATCAGCATCCTGAATTAACAATGCAGGAATTTTCTTTTTATCCTTAGATTCCGTAATTACTCTTTCTTGGAAACCTGTTTGCTCATCAATTTCTACAGAGAAGTTAGTTCCTTGTTCTAAATCTTCAAAGGCAATTTTACCTCCAAACTCAGAAACAATAACTCCGTTAAATGGATCCCATTGACAGATAGCATCTCCTTTATTAATAGATGTTTGTCCGTTTACAAAAATGTATGATCCATAAGGAATTACAGTATTACTTAACACTGTTCCTATTTTATCATCTATAATTTTAGCTTCTGCCGTTCTAGAAATTACAATCTCTACAGGTTCTCCTTGCGGATTTTTACCTTGTACAGTTACTAAATCATCAATTACTAACTTACCGCTAAATTTAGCTGTTAATTTGTTATCTTCAGAAATGTTACCAGCTACCCCTCCAACGTGGAATGTACGTAGTGTTAACTGTGTACCAGGTTCTCCAATAGATTGTGCTGCTATAACTCCTACAGATTCTCCTATTTGAACCATGTTTCTAGAAGACATAGATTGTCCGTAACACTTAGAACAAATTCCTCTCTTTGTTTCACATGTTAATGGAGATCTAACCTCTACAGTATCCAATCCAGAAGCTTCTACAATAGATGCTAATTCTTCTGTAATTTCTGCTCCAGCAGGTACTAATACTTCGTGTTTAACTGGATCTTTAATATCATGTAAAGCTACACGACCCGCAATACGTTCGCTTAATGGCTCAACAATTTCATCGTTCTTTTTTAACGCAGAAACTTCTAATCCTCTTAACGTACCACAGTCAAACTGGTTGATAATTACATCTTGTGCAACATCTACTAAACGACGTGTTAAATATCCTGCATCGGCTGTTTTTAAGGCGGTATCGGCCAAACCTTTACGAGCACCGTGCGTAGAAATAAAGTATTCTAAAATAGATAAACCTTCCTTAAAGTTCGATAAAATTGGGTTTTCAATAATTTCTCCTCCAGATGCTGTAGATTTTTTAGGCTTTGCCATTAATCCACGCATTCCTGTTAACTGACGAATTTGTTCTTTAGATCCACGTGCTCCAGAATCCAACATCATAAATACAGAGTTAAACCCTTGTTGATCTTCACGTAAACGTTTCATCGACAATTCTGTCAATTGGTTGTTTGTAGATCCCCAAATATCAATCACCTGGTTGTAACGTTCTTTATTCGTTAACATACCCATGTTATAGTTTTGGATAATTACATCTACCTCTGCATTGGCATCTGCAATCATTTGTTTTTTCTCTTCTGGAATAATAATATCCCCTAATGAGAATGACAATCCTCCACGGAATGCAAATCCAAATCCTAAGTTTTTAATATCATCTAAGAATTTACCTGTAGTAGGAATGTCTGTTGCTTTTAACACTTTAGCAATAATTCCTCTCAATGATTTCTTAGTTAACACATCATTAATATATCCAGCTGCCGCAGGTACATGCTCATTAAATAACACTCTACCTACTGTAGTTTCTATAATTCTGGTAACTTGTTCTCCGTTTTCATCAATATCTTGCGTTCTAACTTTAATTCCCGCATTCAAATCAATTGCTTTTTCGTTAAATGCAATTGTTACTTCTTCTGGAGAATAAAAAGTTAATCCTTGACCTTTTACAGTATAACTTTCATCGGTTACACGCAATTTCGTCATGTAATACAATCCTAATACCATATCCTGAGAAGGTACAGTAATAGGTGCACCATTTGCAGGGTTTAAGATAGAATGAGATCCTAACAACAACATTTGAGCTTCTAAAATAGCTTCGGGTCCTAATGGCAAGTGAACGGCCATCTGATCCCCATCAAAATCGGCATTAAAGGCAGAACATACTAATGGATGTAATTGTATTGCTTTTCCTTCTATTAATTTAGGTTGGAAAGCTTGGATACCTAAACGGTGTAACGTAGGGGCACGGTTTAATAAAACTGGGTGTCCTTTAATTACATTCTCTAAAATATCCCAAACTACAGGTTCTTTTTTGTCTATAATTTTCTTTGCAGATTTTACTGTTTTTACAACACCACGCTCAATTAACTTACGAATGATAAATGGTTTGTACAATTCAGCTGCCATGTCTTTTGGCAATCCACATTCAGACAATTTCATGGTAGGTCCCACAACAATTACAGAACGAGCAGAATAATCTACACGCTTCCCTAATAAGTTTTGACGGAAACGTCCTTGCTTACCTTTTAAAGAATCTGATAAAGATTTTAAAGGTCTATTAGACTCTGTTTTTACTGCTGATGATTTACGTGTGTTGTCAAATAACGAATCTACAGATTCTTGTAACATACGTTTCTCGTTACGTAAAATTACCTCTGGAGCTTGAATCTCCACCAAACGCTTTAAACGGTTGTTACGGATAATTACACGACGGTATAAATCATTTAAATCTGAAGTTGCAAAACGACCTCCATCTAACGGTACTAAAGGACGTAATTCTGGTGGAATTACTGGAATTGCCTTTAAGATCATCCAAGATGGATTGTTGTCTCTATTTTTTTGAGACTCACGGAAAGCTTCTACAACATTTAAACGCTTTAATGCTTCTGTTTTACGTTGTTTAGACGTTTCTGTGTTTGCTTTGTGTCTTAATTCGTAAGATAAAGAGTCTAAATCAATACGATCTAACAATTCAATTAAACACTCAGCTCCCATTTTTGCAATAAATTTATTTGGATCTTCATCGTCCAAATATCTATTTTCTAAGGGTACTGTTTCTAAAATATCTAAGTACTCTTCCTCTGTTAAGAAATCCATTTTTTGTAATGGAGTTCCATCTAACTGAGTAGCTGTACCTGGTTGAATTACTACGTATCTTTCGTAGTAAATAATCATATCTAACTTTTTAGATGGCAACCCTAAAAGGTATCCCATTTTGTTAGGTAATGATCTAAAGTACCAAATATGAGCAATAGGCACCACTAAGTTGATGTGACCTACTCTATCTCTACGTACTTTCTTTTCTGTTACTTCTACACCACAACGATCACACACGATTCCTTTGTAACGAATTCTTTTGTACTTACCACAAGCACATTCAAAATCTTTAATAGGTCCAAAGATTCGTTCACAAAACAAACCATCTCTTTCTGGTTTGTGTGTACGGTAATTTATTGTTTCTGGCTTTAACACCTCTCCATGAGAAGCCTCTAAGATAGACTCTGGAGATGCTAAACCAATAGAAATTTTTTCAAACTTCTTTTGTGTAGGGTTTTTATCGTTATTTCTTGCCATGATTTCTTTTTTAGTCTTTAGTACTAAGTACAAAGTAATAAGTTAAAACACTTACTACTTTGTACTGTTTACTTCATACTCAATTATTCTTCTAATCTTACGTCTAATCCTAAACCTTTCAATTCATGCATTAATACATTGAATGATTCTGGTAAACCTGGTTCTGGCATTGGCTCTCCTTTTACAATTGCTTCGTAAGTTTTAGCTCTACCAATAACATCATCAGATTTTACGGTTAAAATTTCACGTAAAATATTAGAAGCTCCATAGGCTTCTAATGCCCAAACTTCCATTTCTCCAAAACGCTGACCTCCAAACTGAGCTTTACCTCCTAATGGTTGTTGTGTTATTAAAGAATACGGTCCAATAGAACGTGCGTGCATTTTATCATCAATCATGTGACCTAATTTGATCATATAAATAACTCCTACTGTTGCAGGCTGATCAAAACGCTCTCCCGTTCCTCCATCGTATAAATACGTATGTCCAAATCTTGGAATTCCTGCTTCGTCAGTCAATTCATTAATTTGATCTAGTTTTGCTCCATCAAAAATTGGTGTTGCATATTTCTGATCTAATTTTTGTCCTGCCCAACCTAATACAGTTTCGTAAATCTGTCCAATATTCATACGAGATGGTACCCCTAATGGATTTAAGACAATATCTACAGGTGTTCCGTCTTCTAAAAATGGCATTTCTTCTTGACGTACAATACGTGCAACAATACCTTTGTTACCGTGACGTCCTGCCATTTTATCTCCAACTTTTAATTTACGTTTTTTAGCAATGTAAATTTTAGCTAGTTTTAAAACTCCTGCTGGCAATTCATCTCCAATAGTAATCGCAAACTTTTTACGTCTTAAAGAACCTTGTAAATCACTTACTTTAATTTTGTAGTTGTGAATTAACTCTGCAACTAACGCATTTAAATGATCATCTGTCGTCCAAGCTCCTTTGGTTAAATGTGTAAAGTCTGTAACAGAGTTTAACATTTTTAAGGTATACTTTTTCCCTTTAGGGAATACTTCTTCACCTAAATCATTCTGAACACCTTGTGATGTTTTCCCTGCGATTAATGTGAATAACTTGTCTATTAAGCTATCTTTTAACGATTCAAAGTCGTGAGTAAATTGAGCTTCTAAAGCTTCTATTTGCTCCTTATCTCTTACTCGTTTAGACTTGTCTTTAACAGCTTTCTTAAATAACTTTTTACCAATAACTACTCCTCGCAAAGATGGAGAAGCTTTTAAAGAAGCATCTTTTACATCTCCTGCTTTGTCTCCAAAAATGGCACGTAATAATTTTTCTTCTGGTGTAGGGTCAGATTCTCCTTTTGGTGTGATCTTACCTATTAAAATATCTCCTGGTTTTACTTCTGCACCAATACGAATCATTCCGTTTTCATCCAAATCTTTGGTTGCATCTTCTGAAACGTTAGGAATATCGTTGGTTAATTCTTCTGCTCCTAATTTGGTATCTCTAACATCTAAAGAATACTCATCAATATGAATAGAAGTAAAAATATCTTCTCTTACTACTTTTTCAGAAATTACAATCGCATCCTCAAAGTTGTATCCTTGCCAAGGCATAAAGGCAACTTTCATATTACGTCCTAAGGCTAATTCTCCTTTTTGAGTTGCATAACCTTCACATAATACTTGTCCTTCATTAACGGTATCTCCTACTTTTACAATAGGCTTTAAGTTAATAGATGTTCCTTGGTTTGTTTTTCTAAATTTAATTAAGTCGTAAGAAATTTCGTTAGAATCAAAACTTACAGAAGCTTCTTCATCAGTTCTTTCGTAACGAATGGTAATTTTATTTGCATCTACATAAATAACTTCACCTGTACCTTGAGCGTTGATTAAGATTCTTGAATCTTTCGCAACTCTTCTTTCTAATCCTGTTCCTACAATAGGAGCTTCTGGACGTAATAAAGGTACTGCCTGACGCATCATGTTAGATCCCATCAATGCACGGTTGGCATCATCATGTTCTAAGAAAGGAATTAACGAAGCGGAAATCGATGCAATCTGGTTTGGAGACACATCCATAAAGTCAATATCTTGTGGAGTTACCACAGGATAATCAGCCTCCTCACGAGCAATTACTTTCTCTAAGTTAATTTGTCCATCGTCTGCAATATCAATGTTAGATTGTGCAAACTTCATTCCTTCTTCTTCTTCTGCACTTAAGTAGATAGGAGCGTCAACAATGTTTACTTTTCCTTCGTCTACTTTATGGTATGCAGTCTCTATAAATCCTAAATTATTCACTTTAGCATATACAGCTAAAGATGAAATTAATCCAATGTTTGGACCTTCAGGAGTTTCAATAGGACATAAACGTCCGTAGTGTGTATAGTGAACATCACGAACCTCAAAACCAGCTCTTTCTCTAGATAAACCTCCAGGTCCTAATGCTGATAATCTACGTTTGTGTGTTATTTCTGCTAATGGATTGGTTTGATCCATGAACTGAGACAACTGGTTGGTTCCGAAAAATGAGTTAATTACAGAAGATAAGGTCTTCGCGTTAATTAAATCAATTGGAGTAAACACTTCGTTATCACGTACATTCATACGCTCTCTAATGGTACGAGCCATACGAGACAAACCAACACCGAACTGAGCCGCTAATTGTTCACCTACAGTACGTACACGTCTGTTAGATAAGTGGTCAATATCATCAATTTCTGCTTTTGAGTTTACCAACTCAATTAAGTTTTTGATAATAGTGATAATATCATTTTTAGTTAAAACTTTTTGATCTAAAGATTCGTTAAGTCCTAACTTTTTATTCATTCTAAAACGTCCAACTTCACCTAAGTTATAACGTTGCTCTGAGAAGAATAATTTTTCAATAATTCCTCTTGCAGTTTCCTCATCTGGCGGCTCAGCGTTACGTAATTGTCTATAGATATGCTCTACAGCTTCTTTCTCTGAGTTGGTTGGATCTTTTTGTAATGTGTTGTGGATAATTGCATAATCTCCACTTTCATTATCTTCTCTATGTAATAAAATTGTTTTTACTCCTGTATCAACAATTTCATCAATATGTTCTTTGTCTAAAATTGTATCACGATCGAATACAATTTCGTTACGTTCAATAGAAACTACTTCTCCTGTATCTTCATCTACAAAATCTTCGAACCATGTTCTTAATACACGAGCTGCTAATTTTCTTCCTAGTACTTTCTTTAATCCTGATTTAGAAACTTTAACTTCTTCTGCTAAATCAAATATTTCTAAAATGTCTTTATCTCTTTCGAAACCAATCGCACGGAATAAAGTAGTTACCGGTAATTTTTTCTTTCTATCAATATAAGCATACATTACTTGATTGATATCGGTTGCAAATTCTATCCAAGATCCTTTAAAAGGAATTACTCTTGCAGAATATAATTTTGTACCGTTTGCATGGAAAGATTGTCCAAAGAATACCCCTGGAGAACGGTGTAATTGAGATACGATAACACGTTCTGCACCGTTAATAATAAATGTACCAGAGTTGGTCATGTAAGGAATAGTACCTAAGTACACATCTTGTACGATGGTCTCAAAATCCTCATGTTCAGGATCTGTACAATATAATTTTAATCTTGCCTTTAAAGGTAAACTATAAGTTAATCCACGCTCTATACATTCTTCTAGTGAATATCTTGGAGGATCTACAAAATAGTCTAAAAATTCTAACACAAAGTTATTACGTGTGTCAGTAATTGGAAAATTGTCCATGAAAGTTTTGTACAAACCTTCATCGCTTCTTTCGTCAGCCTTAGTTTTCAACTGGAAAAAGTCTTGGAAAGACTTAATCTGAATATCTAAAAAGTCCGGATATTCTGTACTTAGTTTGGCTGAAGCAAAGTTAACTCTTGTATTATTTTTC
>CALHCC010000028.1 GCA_937930675.1 uncultured Flavobacteriaceae bacterium | reverse complement strand
GATGAGTTCTGAGGATGGTCGTCACTTAGTAATGATGCCACATATTGAGCGTTCTATTTTCCAATGGAACTGGGCAAACTACCCTACGGATAGAAACGACGAAGTTTCTCCTTGGTTAGAAGCTTTTGTAAACGCTAAAGAATGGTTAACTAAATAAGTAATCATATTTATAAAATATAAAAAAGCCTCAAGAAAATTCTTGAGGCTTTTTTTGATGTCTTCTGTTTAAAACATTTTTTGTTTGTGAATAAATAAAAGTATGATTCTCAATAGTGATTCTGTAATTTTATAAAAATGTTTTAAATGAATGTAAAGAAAAGCAACCAACAAATAGGTAATGAATTTGAAGGACATGTTTTAGATTTTTTTGTATGGTTATTTAATAAAATCGGTTTTTCTGTTACAAAGGAAAGAAAGCAAAAAGCTGGTACACAAAATGGTTTTGATGTTTTTTTAAAAATCATGAATCACAATTCTTTTCGTAGAATATTTATTGAATGTAAAAACTACACTTCAAATGTTGAAATAGGACAAGTTTTCCAAAAAGCTATGGAACTTGAAACCAATTATCAATTAAATTCTAAAAATGATGTATTTATTGCAATTAGCCCTAAAACAAATTTTTCTAACAGAAATGAACCCGATAAAATACAACCATTTTGGAAAAGTAAATTTCCTTTTAAAATAGAATTACTCGAAAAAAGTAATCACGTAAAAAATATTTTTGCACTAAATCCTACATTGTATAAAAAGATTTATAACGAAGACCTCTCCTTTAAAATAGATATAAATAAAGAAATAGAAAGATTTAAATCTATTATTTTTTCTATTGATATATTAACTACTTTTTTAAACGAAAACGACAAATTACAATTCATTGGTAAGATAAAACCAAATGAAAATTTTATTAAAAGAACACTTGTCAATAATAATAGTAAAGAGTTTCATCTTTATTACAGAGGAAAAATCATAGAAGACGTACTAGACAAAGAGAATTACATTGCTATTTTAGGCAACCCGGGAACAGGAAAAACCTGTCTATTGCAACAAATTGCTTGTATGTATTGGAAAGAGGGAGAGCAAAATAGTTATACTCCTATTTATAGGAATTTAAGAAATTTTTCCTCTCGTGAAACTTTAAAGAATTACTTACCCCAAAAATTAAAAAACACTCCTTATCCTTTATTTATTTTAGATGGAATTGATGAAATACAAAATATAGAACATTTTAAAAGTGAACTTCATCTTTTTACACAAAAACAAAGTCTAAACAGTAAATATATTATTAGCTGTAGAAACAATATTTACAATTCAATAGTAAGAAACGCTTCTAATTTTAACACCTATTACCTTAAAGACTTCTCTTACGATGAATCGTTTAATTTATTAGAAAAATTATGCCCAAACGTTAATATCAGAGACTTTTCGTTTAACAATAAGCATCTAGATTTTATTAAATCTCCACAACAAACCGAAATACTAGCAGAGTATATCAACAAAAATAATCAACTAACAAATAACTTCTCAGAATTATGGAGAACCTACATAGAACAACGATTAAAAGATAATGTAGACAAACTAGAGAAAAGACCTTATGATAGTTTTCTTTTTACAAACGAAGCCCCTAAAATTGGAATTGTAGGTGAGTTAATGCAAACTACTAGCCTATCAAAAAAACATCTAAAGAAACTACTAAATAATAGCTATAGCTATGTAAATCAATTTACATTATCCCCATTAATTAGTAGTGATGAATATCATTTTAGTTTTGAAAACAGAAACATTCAAGAATATTTTGCTGCTATTTTTTTTTCGGAATTAGAGAAAGAAAAAATTCTATTACAATTTATTATTAAAGATTGTAACAAAATTCACCCTAACTTAATTAACACACTAAGCTTTTTATTACAAATAGTAGATGATAGCACTCATAACTTTATAGTTGATTGGTTATTAAAAAACGAAAATGAACTGTTTTTTAAGTTTGATAACAACAGAATTAGTAAACGCATCAAAATAAAAATATTTCAAGACTACTTTAAACAACAATGTATTGATAAAAGTCTTTGGATAAGCGAAGATTATACTATAGAGGAGATTGGCAAATTTGGAGATTGTGCTGAAAACCAAGAATACTTAATTTATATTATTAGTAACAAAAATTACCATTTTAGAGTAATCCAATCAGCATTATATTTATTAGGACACCTTTCTATTTACGATAACAAACAAAAATTAATAAGTCTTTTTAAAAAAATGATAAGGTCTAATAACGTAACGTTAAACACCAAAGAAGAAATTTTAAATACCATTTATTTGTTAAAATTAACAAAAGAAAACAACTCATTCTTGTCATTTTTAATTGAATCTTTTATTGATTTTGATGATGAAAAGATTCGGTACCGCTTAATGAACTTATTAAAATTAGAATCTCATATAGATAACTATTTCCGATTCTTTTTTGAAGAGTTTAAAAAAGAAAACAATTTAGAAGAACGAAAAACACCTAGTAAAGTAAAGATGGGAGGCTATAGCTGGATTATAGACAAACTATTACTTAAGATTGATAACGATAATTTATTTCTAGAGGTATTTAAATTATTTTTCACTAAAGAACATCATATTTTTAATAAAATAACAGATGATCTACTTCAAAAAGCTGTTGAAAAAGTCAAAAAAAACAATCAATTTATAATTGACTTGTATGAAAGTATTGAAAAAGATTACTTATGCTATTCTAGTAGTCAAAAATCTACCATTTTAAAGATTTGTAAATTAAGTAATACAAAAAATTACTTATGTGAACATATAGCAAACAAATTCCCCCGTAAAGATTACATTAATATATCACTTTTTGTTTCTGAATTTAATATAGACTCTATTGTTACAAAAATTATTCACAAAAAAGATATTATAAATGATGAATTTGAGCGATTAAGAAATGATATTAGGTGCTTTAATTCAACTGAATTAGCTGTTTTATTTGATGAGAAACTTCAAAAATTAGGAATTCAATTTAACCAACCCGTATTTACTATTGAAGCTCAAAATCAACAAAAAATGAACTTACTTAACTTCAAACAAGAAAATTTTAATTTACTATTTGAGAAAGATAAATTATTAAATAGCATCGAATTAATATTTAAAGACAACTATAGTGATATTGATTATGACATACTCTATACTATAGAAAATTCTTGGGCTGATGATATGGGGCATGAATATTATAATTTAAACTCATCTATAAATATAATTGAAGAAATATTACATGAGTACTCCAATGAAAATAAAATTAATTTTACACATCTAAGAAAAGAACTGCTTAAACACCCTATTATTTTAATTGAACAAATTAAAGAACAACTTGAACATAATCCTGAAATTAAAGTCAACACACATCAAATAAAACAAATTGCTAACTGGTCTACCAAAGTAACCAATGAACTTAATTTTAAGAATGTTTGGGCTTTAAATAATAATAGAAAAGGGTTTAGTTATTTAAACAATAGCTATAAGAAAATTGAATTAATATACTACTTTAAAAATAAATTAAATATCGATATAGATCAATCATTTATTTTAAAATTACTTCCTTATTTATTAGTATCCAATAACGATGACAAAATCTTTATTCAAATAAAAAAATGGTGTGGAGACCTTGTTAAATTTGAAAATCATATCATACAACTCATTCAAAATAAATCGTTACCCATTTTTATTGAAAATAAGTACATTGATTATGCTATAGAAAATTGTTTGACTACTGTAGAAACAGAAATTAAAGCTTACTTTCTAACAAGTAATTATTATTCTTCATCTAACTTTTCACTTTTTATTAAAAATTTTCAATTACAAGATTCATTAAAAGATTATTGTAATGATATTAACACGGATTATTGTTGGAATGCTTTAAAAATCTTATTTCAGACAGATTCGTCAAGTAATCAATTTTGTACACAAAAAGCTGTTGAATATTTACAAACACCACATACCATATTTAAATATAAAAGGGATGCCTTAGAAATTTTATTTACATCAAACCACCCTTATATTATAAACTTTATATTGAACAAAACAAAAGAAAAACATTTTGAAGACTTAGAAAGTTATGACTTAATAGGATCAGATGAATATAATTACTACAAAGACGACCAAATTATTACACATCTTTTTGATTTTATTTATTTAAATGATTGGAAAGATTCTAGACAGGTTTATAATTTAAAGATATTTTTTGAAAAATATATTGAAAACTTAGTGATAAATCATTATGATAAAATTAAAAATATTTTTAAAGTAAAATTAAAAAGAGCATCAGAAAAAGATACTTTATTTCATGTAAACCGATTTATCAAAATCATTGAAAACAAACATATTTCTAACTTATCAAAACCTATGGAATTTAACGAGGCTTTTAATTTTGTTTCATCATTGTAAAGTTTATAAAGCAATCATTACTCTTAAACAACAGAAAACTGATACACAAATACTTATCTATATTTTATTCTTTTTAACAATTTTAAAACACTTCGTCCAGTATTCTCATAGTTTCATGATGTATTTACACTAGTACTTTCATTTTTAATTGAAAAAATTAATATTAATTCTTAACTTAAAAAGAATTTAAAATCTTCTTAAAATGAAAAAAGTATTATTTATTACCCCGCTACTTTTTATAATCTTTGGATTCTCTGTTATTCACAAAAAAACAAAAGAAGAAAAGTTTTGGGTTTGGTTTCTAAAACATCAAGAAAAAATTTATCATCATATTGAAGATGTAAAAAAAGCTGAAAAAATTTACAATCAAATTGAAAACCAATTAAAAAAAGTAGAAACTAACTTAACTTTTGAGTTTAGTCCTATTCTATCAAACAAAACAAGAGAATTCACCATTTCTGCAGAAGGAAATAAAAAACACTTTGCTACTGTTAAAAAATTAGTAAAAAAAGCTCCAAAACTAAAAAAATGGAAAATTCATGCTTTAAAGCAAAGAGCTACTGGAAATCACCACACAGTTAACTATGGAGATGTTAAACTTAGCTGTTGCGATATTTATTTTAGGTACAAAGATGGAAAATACGGAGACATTGGTATCGAATTAAATATTAGAAATTATGACGGGAAAATTAAAACACAAGAAGCAACATTTCATTTACTTGACAAACTGATTGGTGAATACGATCATACATACGCTATTAAATGGGTAGATTGGGTACTTTTAGATGAAAAAGACGTTGAGCATTTAGAACCTTTTTTTAAAATAAAAGATTTAATTAATCAAAAAAAGAAAAAACCTAAAAACCATCATGTTAATTTTGCTTTATAAATACTTTAGTACAATTAGACATTCGTAAAACACTTTTTTATTTTCAACATCTTTATATTTGCAAAAACTAGTATTTAAAAGATACTAGTTTTACTTTTTAGTGATCTTACAAATGAAACCCTTAACAAATAACTCTAATTTTAACAACGTTGCTTTATGTCCTAAATGTAAAGGTCAAGGAAAAAAAAGTAAAGGCATTCCTAAAAAGGTAAAACATCATTATCAAAAACAATTAGAATTAGCTAAACAACAAAAACAAACAGTAATCCCTGTATCTCCAAAGGCACATACTACTACCTGCAATAGTTGTTTAGGTTCTGGTTTAACGATAACTGATACCCAAAAAAATATTGAAATTAACACTGAACTCCCCCACATTTCCATTATTGGTGGTGGTATTGGAGGAATGGCATTAGCGGTAGCATGTACTCATCGTGGCATTCCTTTTACGTTATACGAAAGAGATAGAAGTTTTGATGAAAGACATCAAGGATATGGCTTAACCCTACAACAAGCAAGTAAAGAGTTAAAAGCTTTAGGAATTACTTCTTTGAAAGATAGTATTATTTCTACCAAACACAAGGTATATAACACCTCTGGAAATTTAATTGCAGAATGGGGAAACAGAAAATGGATTGAAGAAAATGCTAAAAAAACACCAAAACGAACCAACTTACACATTTCAAGACAATCCCTAAGACATACATTTTTAGAACAATTACAAAATAAAAATATTGTAAAATGGGGACATCAACTTATAGATATTCAAAACAACACCCCAAATCAAACCACACTTCAGTTTAAAGTAGGTTCCAAAATTAAAACTGAAAATACACATATCGTAGTAGGTGCAGACGGTATTAGAAGTACGGTACGCAAAACTATCATGGGAGATAAAGACACTTCGTTAAACTATTTAGGCTGTATTGTTATCCTAGGTATTTGTTCTTTATCAGAACTTAGCGGTATTCAAAGTAAATTGTTAGATGGTTCCACTGTTTTTCAAACAGCCAACGGTTATGATCGTATGTATGCAATGCCTTACGATGCAAATGCTATCATGTGGCAATTTAGTTTCCCTTTAACAGAAAGTAAAGCTAAAGAACTTAGTAAAGAAGGAGCCACAGCTTTAAAAGAAATAATCTCTCAAAAAGTTAAAAATTGGCACGCTCCTATTCCCGAAATTGTATTTAGAACAGAGACATCACTTATTACAGGCTACCCTGTTTACGATAGAGTGCCACTAACTCCAAACTTGTTAAACAACAATAATGCTTGTACACTTATTGGCGATGCTGCACATCCTATGAGTCCTTTTAAAGGACAAGGAGCCAACCAAGCCATATTAGATGCTCTTTTATTAGCCCGAGAAGTATCTAAAAGATGTAGTAAAAAACAATATTGGGAAAAAGAAGGAATTAGAAAAAGTGTACTAACATCTTTTGAAGCAAACATGTTAGAACGTAGTACTAAAAAAGTAATAGATTCTGCAAAAGCAGTACACTTTTTACACTCTAAAGAAATACTTCACCCAAGTAATGAACCTAGAAAACAGTTTAATAAAAAGAAATTATAAATAAATATTTTTTAAATTCATCAAGATAAATTATTCTAAATTTGCGTTGAGTTTTGCTACAATAACCCCATACTAAATTGAATAACGTACAAAAATTTACACCTGAACTAAATAAAGTTTACTTTATAGAAAAGCACACCTTAATCCATATTTTATCGGGTAAAGGAAGTATTCAGGTAGATTTTAACAATTATTTTGATTGGCAACAAAAAGCTATTTTTTTAGAAAAAGGTCAATATATTAAATTTTTGTCAGAAGACTTTATCGTTCGTAAAATTGAATTTAACAACAAAAGCAAGTTTTACAATAAAGAAGTACGTGTATTATTTAAACACTTAGTATCCTTAGGATATATTGATTTGTTAGAATGTAAAGACTGTAATTCTTTTTTATCAGAATCTGTTTTAGCCAGCAACTCTTCTAATATTATCGATATTTCTTCTAAACAATGGTATTGGCAAAACCCATTTAACGCTAATAAAGAAGAATATCAAGTTATTTTTGACACCAAAGATATTATTGATAAAGAATATGCAAACAACATTACCTCTCAAGACTTGGTAGCACTTATTAATGACAAAGGTTACAATGCACAAACACTCATTAAAAATAAAATAGGCTTATCCGTTAAAAAGTTAATCAGTACTAAAAGATTACAAGAAAGTCTTAAGGAAGTTGCCTTTACAAACAAATCTATTCAAGAAGTTTCTTATGATTTAGGATTTAAGGACGATGCTTATTTTAACAGAATATTTAAAAATGCTACAGGTCAAACACCTAGAAAATTTAGAGAAAATTTTGATTTTGAAAATAAAGATTTATTCATTCAAGATATTATCGAACTTTTACAAAAACACCACATTCAAGAAAAATCAGTTGGTTTTTATGCTGACAAAATGAATCTATCTGTAAAAGCACTTTCTAAAAAAGTACAAACCAAAATGCATACCTCTATAGGTCAATTAATTCGTTTAGAAGTAATCAATACTGCCAAAGGTTTACTGCTAGAAGACGATACTATTACCAATGTTTCTAGAAAATTAGGATTTGAAGAAGCCAATCATTTTACCCGATTTTTTAAACATTATGCAGGAGTTACTCCAAAAGACTTTAAATTAAAAAAGTACAATTTTTAACTCTTTTTTGGTAATCTTTAAACTTTACTTATCTCCGATCTTTGTCTTATCATTAAATCATAACTTAAATTTAAATAAACAAAGATGAAAAAATTAGTAAAAGCAGCAGTCTTAGGATTAGCCCTAATATTAGGAACTACTTTATTTGCTCAAGACAAAATGGCAAATAATATAGACAACAGTAACATTGCACTGTCAGGATACAGCCCAGTATCTTATTTAGACTTAGAATTGGCTCAAAGAGGAAATAAAGCCTTTAAATCAGAATATCAAAAAGTAGTTTACTACTTCACCTCTCAAGATCAAAAAGAAACTTTTGACAAAAACCCTAAAAAATACTTACCACAATACGGAGGGTACTGTGCATTTGGAATTTATGCAGGTGCTAAATTTAGAGTAGATCCTACAAAATTTATTGTTAAAAATGGTAAGTATTACTTGTTTTTAAACAATGTTGAATTAGATGCTAAACAATTGTGGTTAGCAGAAGGGAATCACAAAAAATTAAAATCTGCAGCTAATAAAAACTGGGATAAATTAAGTAAAACTCACAACTAAATTTAAACAACTATGAAATTCATAACCAAAGAAATACACGCATACTTAGACTATCCAGTAGCTATTGCGTTAATTGTTTTGCCATATTTATTAGGTCTTGGTGGTTCTAATATCATTGCCTTATACTTATCCGTAGTTACTGGTATTGCTGCATTTGCATTAACTGTGTTAACAGATCATCATTTAGGAATTATTAAAGTTATTTCTTATAAAATGCACCTAATTGTAGATTTTGCTGTAGCTGTAGTATTTGTTGCTGCACCATTTATACTTTCTTTAAAAGGAATTGATGCTTATTATTATTGGATTAATGGAGCAGCTGTATTAACAGTAGTTAGTTTACACAAACCCGAAAAAGAAAACGCATAATTGTTGTTGTTTTAGTTTTAAGAAAAAGCCTATTTATCAAATGATAAATAGGCTTTTGTTTTTTATTTAGCTCTGCTATTAAGTAAGTTTGTAGTATGGATTTTAAAGTCGTTTCAAAATACAGCCCTACAGGAGATCAACCCAATGCTATTAAAGAATTGGTTGCAGGAGTTACTCAAGGAGACAAATACCAAACACTACTAGGAGTTACAGGTTCCGGAAAAACATTTACGGTAGCCAATGTTGTAGCACAAGTAAACAAACCTACCTTAGTATTGGCACACAACAAAACGTTGGCCGCCCAATTATACTCAGAATTTAAAAACTTTTTTCCAAACAATGCTGTAGAATACTTTGTATCCTATTACGACTATTACCAGCCTGAAGCCTTTATTCCTACCACAGGAGTCTACATAGAAAAAGACCTGTCTATTAACGAAGAAATAGAACGTTTGCGTTTAAGTACTACATCTTCCCTACTATCTGGTAGACAAGATGTTCTAGTGGTCGCTTCCGTATCATGCCTCTATGGTATGGGAAACCCTGCAGAATTTAAAAACAACGTTGTTCATATAGAAGTAGATCAAACCATTAGTAGGACTCAATTTCTACATAAACTCGTACAAAGCCTATACGCACGTACCGAAGAAGAAATGAAAAGCGGAAACTTTAAAGTAAAAGGAGATACCGTAACCATTTTTCCATCCTACGGAGAATATGCATATCGAGTTCATTTTTTTGGAGATGAAATTGAAGAAATAGAATCGTACGACTTAGAAAACAAACAAGTTGTAGAACGATTCGATAAATTAGACATCTATCCTGCCAACCTGTTTGTTACCTCTCCAGACGTTTTACAAGATGCCATCCATCAAATTCAAGACGATTTGATGAAACAATACGATTATTTTAATGAAATAGGAAAATCACTAGAAGCCAAACGTTTAAAAGAACGCACCGAGTTCGATTTAGAAATGATTCGTGAATTAGGCTACTGTAGCGGTATAGAAAACTACTCCAGATACTTAGATGGTAGACAACCCGGAACCAGACCTTATTGTTTATTAGACTATTTTACAGACGATTATTTAATGATTATTGACGAAAGTCACGTAACCGTTCCACAAACACATGCCATGTATGGCGGAGACAGATCTAGAAAAGAAAACTTGGTAGAATACGGCTTTCGATTGCCAGCCGCTATGGACAATAGACCCTTAAAGTTCGAAGAGTTTGAAGCCATTCAAAACCAAGTAATCTATGTAACGGCAACCCCTGCAGACTACGAACTAGAAAAAACAGACGGTATTGTTGTAGAGCAAGTTATTAGACCTACAGGACTGTTAGACCCTATTATAGAAGTTCGCCCAAGCAAAAATCAAATAGACGATTTAATAGAAGAAATTCAAAAACGTATTGAGGTAGACGAACGTGTTTTGGTTACCACACTTACCAAACGTATGGCCGAAGAATTGGCTAAATATTTAACAAGAATTCAAATCCGTTGCCGCTACATCCATTCCGATGTAGACACTCTAGAAAGAGTAGAAATTATGCAAGACCTACGTAAAGGACTTTTTGATGTTTTAATTGGAGTCAACCTATTGCGTGAAGGTTTGGACCTGCCAGAAGTCTCCTTAGTAGCCATTATAGATGCGGACAAAGAAGGATTTTTACGCTCCCACAGGTCTATTACTCAAACCGTAGGTAGAGCTGCAAGAAACGTAAACGGTATGGCCATTATGTATGCAGATAAAATTACCAAAAGCATGCAACTTACCATTGACGAAACAGCCCGTAGACGAGAAAAACAAATAGCCTATAACAAAGCCAATAACATAGTGCCAACGCAAATTAAAAAAGATTTAGGAAATAATTTAACCGACAATTCCGGAACTAATTACGAAGAAATACAACAAAACTTAGCTGCCGAAGAAGACATCGATTATCTATCTAAACCTGTCATAGAAAACCGTATTAGAGAAAAACAAAAAGCCATGGAAAAAGCCGCTAAAGAATTAGATTTTATGACTGCAGCCAAACTTAGAGATCAAATAAAAGCACTCAAAAACAAATTAACATCTTAAAATAAGGGCGTTCCCTACGGTCAGGCTGTACGTTCTATCTTTTGGTTTTATCAAACACAAAAGGATGTCACTTCCATCCTTAACGCATCAAATACTATTATTAATATTGTAGTTTAAGAATTAAGTTTTATACTCGTCTTTCTTAGAACATTTAATCAAAAAAAATAAATCATTTTCAATAATTAACTAGATAATTATGAAAAATTTAGAGCTAAATGAGAAAAAAAACACTTATTGTTAAATCACAAAGAAAACTAAAGCTAAACTTAATGTGAACTTGATTTTTTATTCGATGTTTTAAGCTTTTTTACTTTGTTCACTTAAACTTATTTAATTAGTTTTAACTGACAAAAATAAAAACAAAAAACAAACCTAAACCAAGAGATTGGTCCTATAATTTGTAGATTACCCCAC
Organism: uncultured Flavobacteriaceae bacterium; assembly: GCA_937930675.1. Classification (GTDB taxonomy): domain Bacteria; phylum Bacteroidota; class Bacteroidia; order Flavobacteriales; family Flavobacteriaceae; genus Wenyingzhuangia. The sequence goes on along the minus strand of CALHCC010000028.1, from coordinate 22,264 downwards.
ACAATAAGCTTAACAAAACCCGTTGGCAAAAAAATATGAAAACACAAAACAACAGACTAGAACTACTTGATTATGGGAGATTTACAGCAGCTATAGCTGTCCTTCTTAGTCATTATTTATACAACGGTATTAGGAATGGAAAAATAAGTTCAATATCTCATATGGAGCTGTTTAGTGAAATTGCTAGTTACGGGAGATTTGGTGTCGAATTTTTTTTTATGTTAAGTGGTTATGTCATTTTCTTTTCCGCTAGAAACAGAAAAGCTAGTGCATTCTTAAAATCAAGATTTAAAAGATTATACCCAACTTTTTGGTGTTGTTTAATACTAAGTTCCTTCTTTATTTATATATGGGGACAAGAAACAATAATGAAAATAAACTTAAAACAAGTTCTTCTTAATTTTACAATGATACCTTCTCTCTTCCATCAAAAAAATGTTGACGGAGTTTATTGGACTTTATTATGGGAACTACGTTTTTATTGTTTAATATTTTTACTATTATTATTAAATTTCCAAAAAAAACTTAAACATGTATTTATTTTATGGACTTTTTATATACTTACTTGTACCTATTTTCATAAAACTTACCTTCCATACTCAAATCACAACTATTTATATTTTATAGCAGGTGCGTTATTTGCTTCTGTCAATCGAAAGAACCTTTTAATTTATTTAATTTCTTTAAGCATTTGTTTATTTCTTTCTATTACGAATTTTAAATTAGAATATAATTCAACAAAACTTGTAATCATTTCGTTATTCTATTTTTTCTTTACATTAACAACTTTTAAAAAAATAAAGAGAATAAAACTATATAAATCAAAACTATTAGGAGCATTAACTTATCCGCTTTATCTTTTTCATGCACACTTTGGTTATTTGTTTATTTCGAGGTATGCTACTGAAAACAACAAAATTTATATTTATTGCCTAACAATAAGTATTGTATTAATTACATCTTATATTATTAACAAAATTATTGAAGAACGTTTATCAAAATTTTGGGGTAAAACATTTAGTATAATAGTAGAAAAACCTATTCTAATTTTTGAAAACTTTTTATCAAATATAAAAGTTTCATTTGCCAACAATACATATAAAAAATAATAAGAGTAAGCTCTCAAATCGAAGCTTATTTTCTTTAGTAATTAGCCAAAAAAAGTTTATGCACTAAACAACTGTTAAACTTATTAAATAAGTGCAATGTAAAATTGAGTACTTTCAAAGAATAAAACATAAATACCCTTTTTTTAATACTAAAAAAGTCCTTATAAAATTTATAAGGACTTTTATTTTTACAATTCAACAACTACTATTGATACATTTTATTTCTTAACTCCTTAATTTTAGGATCTTCTAAGTACTCATCAAAAGTAGCATATTTATCAATCACTCCTTTAGGAGTAATCTCTATAATTCTATTGGCTACTGTTTGTGCAAATTCGTGATCGTGTGTAGAAAACAATACCGTTCCTTTAAAGTTTTTTAACGAATTGTTTAATGCTTGAATAGACTCTAAATCTAAGTGATTCGTAGGCTCATCTAACACCAATACATTGGCTCTTGTCATCATCATTCTAGACAACATACAACGTACTTTTTCTCCTCCAGATAAAACATTACATTTTTTCAACGCTTCTTCTCCACTAAAAATCATTTTACCTAAGAAACCTCTTAAATGCACTTCTTCTCTTTCCTCTTCTGTTTTAGCGTACTGACGTAACCAGTCTACCAAATCTAAATTTTCATCCACAAAAAATTCTGAGTTGTCTGATGGTAAATACGATTGATTGGTGGTAATTCCCCATTTGTATTCTCCCGTATCTGCAGATTCATTCCCCATAATGGTTTGATAAAATGCGGTTACTGCCTTGGAGTTTTTAGAAACGACTAATACTTTATCTCCTTTAGATAAATTAATATCAATCCCTTTAAACAAAGGCTCTCCTTCAAAAGTTTTAGATAAGTTTTCTATGTTTAATATTTGATCACCTGCTTCTCTATCTCTATCAAAAATAATGGCTGGATAACGTCTGCTCGATGGTTTAATTTCATCTACGTTTAACTTTTCAATCATTTTTTTACGAGACGTTGCTTGCTTAGATTTTGCTACGTTTGCAGAGAAGCGACGAATAAAGTCTTCTAATTCTTTCTTTTTATCTTCAGCCTTTTTATTTGCTTGCTGACGTTGTTTTGCTGCCAATTGAGAAGATTCGTACCAAAAAGAATAATTTCCAGAAAAATGATTGATTTTACCAAAATCAATATCAGAAATATGTGTACAAACCGCATCTAAAAAGTGACGGTCATGCGATACTACAATTACGGTATTCTCGTAATTCGCTAAAAAGTTTTCTAACCAAGCAATGGTTTCAAAATCCAAGTCGTTGGTCGGTTCATCCATAATTAGCACGTCTGGGTTTCCAAACAAACATTGTGCTAACAACACACGTACTTTTGTTTTACCATCTAAGTCAGCTAACAAAGTATAATGCAAATCGTCTTTAATCCCTAAGTTTGATAACATGGTTGCGGCTGCAGCATCTGCATTCCATCCATCCATTTCCTCAAACTTAACTTGCAACTCCCCTATTTTTTCAGCATTCTCATCTGTGTAATCCGCATACAAGGCATCAATTTCCGTTTTAATTTGATGTAATTCTTTGTTACCCATCAAAACAGCCTCTAATACCGTATATTCATCAAAAGCATAATGATCTTGAGTTAATACAGACATACGCTTTCCCGGATCCAAACTTACATGGCCAGAGGTCGCTTCCATTTTACCAGATATAATCTTTAAAAATGTGGATTTACCTGCTCCATTTGCTCCAATAACTCCGTAGCAATTTCCTTGCGTAAATTTTGTATTCACCTCATCAAACAACACTCTTTTTCCGAATTGTACTGACAAATTTGATACTGTTAACATGCTTCTTATTTTAAATTTGGTGCAAAAATACAAAAACGTGCTTATATGTTTTACATCATCTATTAATAATAAAAAGAAATTCGTTTAATTTGTGTACTTAAAAATCTTTTAAATTTATGTCCCAACCCAACAACCCACTTCACGGAATTAAATTAGCTGATATACTAACAGAGTTAATTGAAAATTTAGGTTGGGAAGAAATGGAAAAGGAAACCGGAATTAAATGTTTTGGTAACAACCCCACCTTCAAAAGCAGTTTAAAATTCTTACGAACCATGCCTTGGGCAAGAAAAAAAACAGAAGACTTATATTTAGATTGGTTAGAATATAAGAGACAAAACAACATATAGGTTTATTCAATTATTAATCTTACCTTTGCACTTTTATAAATCAGATTTGCAAACGAGTCGTAATATGTTTGTGAGTCACTAATCAAACAATATGTCGACATTTAGCGAATTAGGTTTGAAAGAAGAAATTCTTTCGGCCTTAACTGATATGGGGTATGAAACTCCTTCAGAAATACAACAAAAAGCAATTCCTCAAGTAATTACTTCTACAGACGATTTAAAAGCGTTTGCACAAACAGGAACAGGAAAAACAGCTGCTTTTAGTTTGCCTATCATCCAACAAATTGATGTAGATAATCAAAACGTACAAGCCATTATTTTATCGCCAACGCGTGAATTGGCAGTACAAATTGGAGATCAAATTCAAAAATTTTCTAAAAATATTAGAGGTTTAAAAACAGTTACCGTTTACGGAGGTACTAGTTTAGAAGATCAGGCTAGAAAATTAAACAGAGGAGCACAAATAGTAGTAGGTACTCCTGGTAGAACAGTAGATTTAATCAATAGAAGAAAGTTAAAATTAGAAAACATTCAATGGTTGGTTTTAGACGAAGCAGATGAAATGTTAAACATGGGATTTAAGGATGACTTAGATGCTGTGTTAGAAGCGACTCCAGAAACCAAACAAACTTTATTGTTTTCTGCTACCTTCCCTAGAGAAGTAGAAGCGATTGCTAGAAACTATATGCACAATCCTGCAGAAATTTCTGCGGGTACTAAAAATACAGGATCTGACAATGTAAGCAACGAATATTATGTAGTTACGGAACGTAATCGTTATGCAGCTATTAAGCGTATTGCAGATATCAATCCTGATATTTATGGAATTATTTTCTGTAGAACAAGACGTGAATGTCAAGAAGTATCAGAAAAATTAATTGCAGATGGGTACAATGCAGACTCTTTACACGGAGACTTATCACAAGCACAACGTGATAACGTAATGCAAAAATTCCGTAAGAAAAATATTCAAATGTTAGTGGCTACCGATGTAGCTGCTCGTGGTTTGGATGTAAACAACCTTACGCATGTAATTAACCATAAACTACCAGATCAAAACGAAGCTTACACACACCGTAGTGGTCGTACAGGTAGAGCTGGTAACAAAGGAGTTTCTATTGTGTTAGTAACCAACAGAGAAGTTGGGAAATTAAGACCTATAGAACGTAAAATTCAAAAGAAATTCATCAAAAGAGAAATTCCTAATGGTGAAGAAATTTGTAAAGTTCAGTTATTTAAATTGGTAGAAAAAGTTAAGAACACGGACATTAATACCGAGGCGATTTCTGGATATTTAGAGAATATTTACGAACAATTTGAAGGACTCTCTAGAGAAGAATTGATTCAAAAATTTATTTCTGTAGAGTTTAATGCCTTCTTAGAATATTACGCAAACGCAAAAGACATAAACGACACTAGAGAATCTAGAGATAGAGACGATAGAGGAAGAAGAAGAGATGATGAAAACATGACTCGTTTCTTTATTAATATTGGTAGAAAAGATAGCCTTACACCTCCCCGTTTAATGGGCTTAATTAACGATCAAAACATTACAAATAATGTTGAAATCGGTCAGATTGAAATATTAGATACTTTTTCTTTCTTTGAATTGGATAAGAATTTTGAATCTGAAACTATTGAAGCATTTTTAAACAATGCTCCTGAATTCGAGGGAAGATCTGTAAATGTAGAAATTACCAAAAAACGTCGTGGCGGTGGAGACCGTGGACGTGGTGGTCGTGGAGACAGAAGACCTAGAAGAGATGGTGGTAATTTTAGAGGTCGTGGAGACAGAAATGACAGACCTAGAAGAGATGGTGATTTTAAAGGAAGACGTAGAGATGATAATGGTGGTAACAGAGAAAGCTCTGGAAGAAGCGACCGATCTTCTCGCGTACAAAACAAATCATGGGGACGTAGAAGAGACTAACACTCTTAAAAACAAGAAACACCAAAGAGGATTATTTTTAATAGTCCTCTTTTTTTTTATAACAACTTGTATTTTTATACGTTTTATTTTACGTTAAAACTTTATATTTGACCGTATGAAAAAAGTATATCTTGCCCTATTTATCATTCTCATTACCATGGGGTGTGAAGACGAATTTTGTTTAGACGATACCACTCCAAGCCTTATTATACGTTTTAGAGATATTGACACGAACCAGTTAAAACCTATTCGATTAACTGCTGGAGGTGTGGGGCTAGATGCATTTATAGAAAATACCACATTAGACTCCTTAGCCATTCCAATAAACACGCAAAGTAATACGGTTACGTATCTTCTGTCAGAAATTTTAGACGATGATACCGAAAGTACCGAATCTTTAACGCTTACTTATGACATAGAAGATGAATTTGTATCTAAAGCTTGTGGTTTTAGAAGTGTTTTTAAAAACATTCAAATCTCTACCACCAACAACGATTGGCTATTAGATTTTGAAGTGTTAACAGAGGATATTACCAACGAAAACCGAGCTCATGTTGAAATACTACATTAATACTATTTTATTTGTGCTTTTAGGAGTTTTAAATCTTCAATCGCAAACAAAAGAAAACACGCAACAAGATAGTATCTCTGTAAAAAACAGCAACTACCATCCTAAAACTTATGGATTAAGAGTGGGAGTTGATGTTTTAAAACCCATCCTCTCTTATACTTTAGATGAGTTTAAAGGAATTGAGGTCGTAGCAGACTGGAGACTTAAAACTCGTTTATTTATTGCTGGAGAATTAGGGTATTCTGATAGAACTTTACAGGAAGACAACTTTAACCATACCGTAAAAGGACAATACATAAAATTAGGATTAAATTATAATTTGTACACCAATTGGCTGCAAATGGATAACGAATTGTTTTTAGGTTTTAGATACGGTTTTAGCAACTTTAGCAATCGATTAAACAACTACACTATTTTTCAGGAAGGTACTTATTTTGATCCTAGAGAAGTAACAAATTCTATAAAATTCAGCAACTTAAATGCTCATTGGGTAGAATTGGTCGCTGGTGTTAAAGTAGAAGTTTTCAGCAATTTGTATTTAGGATTTGCTGTAAATATTAGTAAAATTGTAAGCACCAAAGACCCAGATATATTTGAAAACACTTACACTCCAGGTTTTGGAAAAATTAGCGAAAACGGAAATGGAGCCAATATAAATTATACGGTGTCCTATAGAATTCCTATTTATAAAAAATAACATGCAACAAATACCTTCTGTAAACTTAGCCTTATTTTTATCGAACGATAAAACAGAAAAACAACAATTTGTAAAAGACCTGGGAAATGCATTTCATACCCTTGGTTTTGTAGCACTTCGTGGTCATTTTTTATCAGAAGAGCTTATTAAAGAATTGTATACCGAGATTAAGAACTTTTTTGATTTACCTCAAGAAATTAAAAACACCTACGAAATTTCTGGACTTGGTGGGCAAAGAGGCTATACTTCTTTTGGTAAAGAGAGTGCCAAAGGAAAAAAAGAAGGAGACTTAAAGGAGTTTTGGCATTTTGGGCAGTATGTAGACAATCCACAAGAAATTTCCGATCTTCTACAAAAAGTACTCATTCCTAATGTTGTTGTAAAAGAACTTCCTAATTTTAATCGTGTAGGAAAAAAAGTATATCAAGAACTAGAAAAAACAGCGAAATATGTTTTAAGAGCTTTAGCTATTTATCTTAATATAGATGAGTTTTATTTTGATGAATTTATTAAAAACGGAAACAGTATTTTAAGACCTATACACTACCCTCCTATTACTACAGAACCTAAAGGAGCTGTGAGAGCTGCTGCCCATGGAGATATTAACCTAATTACCTTGTTAATGGGAGCTCAAGGAAAAGGCTTGCAAGTACAAGATGTACATGGCAATTGGATAGATGCCATTGCACAACCAAACGAATTAATGATTAATGTTGGAGACATGCTTTCTAGATTAACCAACAACAAGCTTAAATCTACCATTCATCAAGTCATAAATCCTCCCAAAGAATTATGGGGAACTTCTAGATACTCCATTCCTTTTTTTATGCATCCTGTTCCTAATATGAATTTATCTTGCTTAGAAAATTGTGTATCATCAGAAACTCCTAAACAGTTTGACGACATTACAGCGGGAGATTATTTAACAGAACGACTAAAAGAATTAGGCTTGATTTCTTAAAATTTTAAAAAACTAACAAAAATCATTATATTTGTAGATATATTCTCAAAAATTAATGTCAAGTATTCCTAAAAAAACAAAAAAAAGAAGAAAAACCAATAGCAAACCTAATGGTATTAGTACAACAAAACTACTCTTAATATTTTTAGGAACAATCTTTATCCTTTACGGGATATTGATTGGAGACATTCAAACAAATACACTTGTAATTTCTTCTTATTATTTAATTGCTTTGGGTTTATTTTTTCAAGGTTTATGTATAGCTTTGTTTGTAAAAGAAAACAAAATTAAATCTACCTAATGGCTAAAAAACTAAACGATTTATCTGCTCTTGGAGCGTTTGCCTATTCCACCAATGAAGATGTTTATTATGATAATGGAGAGAATGAAGAAGAAACGTTACCTAAGAATAAGCAACAATTAGAAGCTATATTCTCTAACAAAGGAAGAGGAGGTAAAACGGTAACCATTATTCGTGGTTTTGTAGGTACTGAATCTGACTTAAAAGCTTTAGGAAAACTCTTAAAAAACAAATGCGGTGTCGGAGGCAGTATTAAAGACGGTGATATTATTATCCAAGGAAAGTATAGAGACAAGATTATGGATATTTTACTAAAAGAAGGTTACAAAGTAAAAAGAGTTGGTGGTTGATCTACTTCTTTTAATTCCCAATCTATGGTTTCCTTACCTATAGACTTTAAATAGGTATTGGTTTTAGAAAAATGTTGGGTATCAAACCAACCTCCTTTGTTTGCACCTAAAGGCGAAGGGTGTGTGGCTTTTAAGATAAAATGCTGATTGGGATCTATCAATTTTTCTTTTTTTTGAGCAAAACCACCCCATAATAAAAATACAACTCCTTGTTTTTTTTCGGAAATTGTTTTAATAACTTGATCTGTAAACGTATTCCATCCAAAACTTTTATGACTATTAGGCTTACCTGCTTCTACCGTTAAACAAGCATTTAGCAACAATACACCCTGATTTGCCCATGGAGATAAATCTCCGTTAGAAATAGGCATGGTTACCACTACATCTTTTGAAATTTCTTTATAAATGTTTTTTAAAGATGGAGGAAGTCTAGAAGTACCTACATACGAAAAACACAATCCGTTCGCTTGCCTCTGTCCATGGTATGGATCTTGCCCTAAAATAACTACTTTTACCTCCTTAAAAGAACACAACTTAAAAGCATTAAAAATATCCTCTTTTGGAGGATAGCACACTTGCTCTTCGTATGCTTTTTCTACTTTAGTGGTAAGTAAACTCCAATATTCTTGCTGAAGTTCGTTTTGTAACACATACTTCCAATCATTTGGGATCAGGTTCTTCATATTTAATGTTGAATGTTTACTTTTGTTTTGCTTGCAAAATAACAATATACAACGTAAGTACACAATTTTTAACATGAGTCAAATACACCATAAAACGTTACAAGATTTAGAATTTTCTATTATTTTAGAGAGCATTTCTAAACATTGTACTTCCGAAAAAGGAAAACATCAAGTTTTAAACATCGTTCCTTTTTCTAACAAACCTAATTTAGAGATTGCTTTAGCCCAGGTTCATGAATATCAAGGTTCTTTGGTTAGCGAAAATAGAATCCCTAATCATTATTTTGATGCGATTGATTCAGAAATTAAACTTTTAAAAATAGAAAACAGCAAGCTTTTACCAGATGCGTTTTTAAAAATTGCCAACATATCAAGTACTTGTAACGAATTAATTATTCATTTTCAAAAATTCAAAGAGTACTACCCTACGCTGTCTTTACTTACAGATTCTTTAGAATTTACCAAAAGTATTATTGATCTTATTTTTAAAGTAATTACCAACTATGGAGAGGTACAAAACAAAGCCTCTGAATTGCTAAATAAAATTCGAAAGAATTTAAACGAAGTCCGAAGTCAAATTAGTGTATCTTTTAACAGAGAATTGGCTAAGTACAATAAAGCTGGTTTTTTAGATGACATTAGAGAATCTTACATAGAAAATCAACCTGTACTAGCTGTACAAGCCATACATCGTAAAAAAGTAAAAGGAAGTGTTTTAGGAACTTCTAAAACAGGAAGCATTGTATTTATTGCACCGCAAAACACCCTAAACTTAAATAGAGAGTTACAAGAACTTTTAATTGAAGAAAAACAAGAAATTAATAGAATTTTAAGGGCTTTAACTAACGATATTAGACCTTTTCATCCTTTAATTATAGAGTATGTTGAGTTGTTAGTTGCTTTAGACGTGCTAAAAGCAAAAGCACTGTATGCACAAGACATCAATGGTATTAAACCTAAATTTTCTACAGCACAAGAAATTAACTACATAGATGCTTACCATCCTATTTTATTAGAAAAAAACAAATCGTTACATCTTCCTGTAATTCCACAATCGTTAAACTTAAGTAGCACACAACAAATTATTGTCATTTCTGGACCTAATGCCGGAGGAAAAAGTATCACCTTAAAAACAATTGGGCTATTACAGGTAATGATTCAGAGTGGTATTTTAATTCCTGTAGACGAGCATAGTACTACCCATTTTTTCGATCATATTTTAACGGATATTGGAGACAATCAATCCATCGAAAACCAATTAAGTACCTACAGTTATCGATTAAAAAACATGCGTGGCTTTTTAAAGAAAACCACAAAAAACACCTTATTCTTAATTGATGAATTTGGTACCGGTTCCGATCCTGAATTGGGAGGTGCTTTGGCAGAAATATTTTTAGAAGAGTTTTACGAACGTGGAGCTTTTGGAGTAATTACTACACATTACACCAATTTAAAAGTATTGGCAGATGAATTAGAAAATGCTGTAAATGCAAACATGACTTTTAATGCAAAAACGTTAGAACCCTTATTTAGCTTGTTAATCGGTCAGCCAGGGAGTTCTTTTACCTTTGAAGTCGCTCAAAAAAATGGTATTCCTTATAGCTTAATTAACAGGGCTAAAAAGAAAATAGACAAATCTAAAATACGATTTGACAAAACAATTTCTAAACTACAACAAGAACGTTCTAATTTGCAACGGAATACTTTAGATATGGAACAACAGAGTTCCAAAGCAAAAGAACATGCAGATATGTTGGCTGAAAAAGAAGCTAAAATTCAAGAAAAATTAGAAAGTTTTCAAACGTTGTATGATACCAATCAGAAAATATTAAACATTGGTAGAAAAACCAATGAGTTGTTAAACAAGTACTTTCAAACCAACAACAAAAAGGAGTTTAAAACAAATTTTGAAAAATGGATACTTATCGAAAAAACAAAATACGACAAAGCACATCCTAAAGTAAAAAAATCTAAAACACAAAAAGTAAAAGAAAAGCAACAAAAAGTTGAAGCTCAAAAAGTATTAAAACAAACCGAAAAAGAAGTATTAACAAAGGTTGTAACTGTTAGAGAAGAAAAGAAAAAAGAAGAAAAAATTGCTGCAGAAAAAAAAGCAAGTTACATTTTTAAAATAGACGATAAAGTAAGACTAATAGACAGTAGAGCTTGTGGAATTATCGAAAAAATAGACAAGAAAAAAGTAACCATTAACTACGGAATGTTTACCACAAACACTACCTTAGAAAAAATTGAGTTGGTAGTTGCTGCCAAAAAAAAGAAATAAACAATATAAGCTAAACGTTGTACTAGAAAAAGTGAATTCATGATTTTGGGGATCAAAACAAATACGTTTAAAAGGTGTTATATAGATAATCGTATCAAAAACAACTATGCGCTGTACATATTATTTTTGATACAAACAATGCTATGGTCTCAAAATCAGCACGAACCTCAAAACTGGGAAAAGTTAGTAGGGCCGCACGTACGTGTTCTTTACAAAGCCAATCAACAACAAGATGCATTTAAAATTGCCAATACTATTGAATACATTCAACAAAACAATTATCAATCTATTGGCTACCACAGCACTCCTGTAGATATTGTATTAAGAGCCAATACCACTAATGCCAATGGTTTTGTAACCTATAGCCCGTTTAGAAGTGAATTTTTTAACACGCCACCTCCTACGTTTAACAGTTTAGGGACTACAGACTGGTTAAGTACTTTGGCCATACATGAATATAGGCATGTACAACAATTTTTAAATCACAAAAACGGATTCACCAATTTTTTACATACTTTGTTTGGAGAATCTGGTTGGGCAGTAGGTAGTATATTAGCCATTCCTAATTGGTATTTTGAAGGAGATGCCGTAGTAATGGAAACTGCTTTAACAGAAAGCGGAAGAGGTAGGTTGCCTAGTTTTACATCTTTACAGCGTGCTTTGTATAAAAATGATGAAATTTATAGTTATGCTAAAATTAGAAATGGATCTTACAAAAGCTTGGTTCCGAATCAGTACCCTACGGGATATCAAATTTTAAATTATTACCGAAATCATTACGATGCTTCCAAATTAGATGATATTGCTAGAAAAGCAGCTTCGTATCATTTTCCATTTTATGGATTTAGTCATTATCTAAAAAAGCAAACAGGATTTGGCACCAAAGACTTGTACAAAATTTCTGCCTTAAAAAATCAAAAAAGATGGCAAAAACAACGAGATTCTTTACAGGTAACAAACTACACTCACCATACAACATCTAAACAAATTGCTTTTTATCGTTTTCCTCAATCTATTAACAACGAGCAACTCATTGTATTAAAAAGTAGTTTACGTAACATTCCTGCTTTTTATAAAATAGAAGCTTCTGGAAAAGAAACTAAAATTACGCATGCGGCTATTAACAACGATGCGTATTTTCATTACCATCAAAATAAAATTACTTATACAAGTATTTCTAACCATCCTAGATACAATTTAACGGATTATAATGATGTGTATTTGTATAATATAATCACTAAAAAAATAAAAAGATTATCACATCAAAAAAGATATTTTTCTCCAAGTTTTAATAGCACTAGGAGTGAAATTGTAGTAGCAGAAATCAATCAAAACAAAAGCAAAATTATACTGCTTAATACAAGTAATGGAGCTATTAAAAAAGAAATATCTATAACAGGTTTTATTAGTAGACCTAGATTTTACAACCTAGAAAACCTTATCTATGTAAAGCAACTGAATAATAAAGTAGCTATTTTTAAAACCCATCGTAACCATACTACCGAAACTCAAATAACTCCTTGGACCAGCCATACGATTGATAATATTTTTGTAGATAATAACTTTGTTTACTACAGTGCTTCTTTTAATGGAATTGATAATATTTATCGAAGCAATCTTACAAATACAAGTTTTACCATGCAACAAATAACCAATGCTAGTATTGGAGCTTATCAACCTAGTGTTTATAACAATACGTTGTATTTTACAGAAAGAACAGATAAGGGGACTAAAGTGGCATCTACTACCATAAACCCGACTTCTCTTACTTATAAAGAACCTGTAGAAATGGATTGGAACCATGAAAAAACATTGGCCTTTGAGAAAGGAAGTATTTTAAACAAAATCGAGAATCAGCAGTACACAACCCGCAACTATACCTCTGTTTTTGAAGATTTAAAATTTCATGATTGGGCATATACGTTCAGTGATCAAATAATATCCGCAAATGTTACGGCTACCAATCTTTTAAACGATTTTAGTTTGTTAGCAAGTAGCGAAGTGTATTTAAACGAAAACAACTCTTTTGGATTTTCTACCATAGCGTCTTACAAAAAATGGTTTCCTGTTTTTAATTTAGGGATTGAATACACACGTAGAGATTTTGATGCTTCTTTAACTACACCTGACAACAATGTATTAGAAGGAGTTACAAATTTTCATCAATTGTCTCTAACCCCAAGCGTTACCTTACCTTTATCTCAAACAAAAGGAAATTACTTTAACAGTTTAACCCTAAATGTAGGTTACGAATACGAGAAAATACTAGACCGAACATTTACCAGTAACAACAGTACCGAACTAAAGTTACAAAATCCGTTTTTTGGAATTTTTAAAAGTCAACTTGCCTTTTCTAGCATTCGTCAAAAAGCGATACAACACATCAACTCTCGTGGTGGTTTTTCGAGCATTTCTACATTTGAACATGCTGTGCAAGGAATTTTTGAAGGCTCTTTTTTTAGCAATAACCATCGTTTGTTTTTACCTGGTATTTTACAACATCACAACTCCTATCTTTCATTAGCCTACCAACGCAATACGGTAAATGATGGCAGTCAATTTGTAAATTTAAATGCCGATACTTTTAATTATGCTAGAGGTTTTGAAGATATTCGTGCTAAAACAGTTCATAAGGTATCATACACCTACCAACTACCCCTTCTCTATCCTGATTTTGGAATTTTAGGGATTACGTATTTTAAAAGGATTAGAGCTCATTTATTTGCAGATTATAGTAGGCTAACTTTGTACAACAACACAAAAACAAACCAAAATTCTACAGGTTTTGAAATTGTATTTGACAATACCTTTTTTAACATCAGCGAAACTGAAATTGGGATTGGCTATAGAGGTAGCTTTTTATTATCTAAAGATCTTTTAAATCCAAACACAAATTATATAGGAAGCCTTTTTATTAGTACTACCTTGTTTTAATGAAGCCAATTTTTAAAATATTATCTTATGAATAAAACACCTAATATTTGTTTTTTAACAACTAACTAGCATTATTTTTAAATATTTTACATTAAAAATTGAATTTTATTAATAGAATCAATATATTCGTTGTGAATTATAAAACAAAAAAAAATAATGAAACTAAACTATACTTTAAAAGCATTGTTTTCTACAGCTCTAATCCTATCATCAATAGCATGTAGTAATGATGACTCTAATACTAGCGTTGTAAATACTAACATTGCAAAAAAATGGACTATAAACCAACTCTCTTTAATTAGAGGTATTAAAAAAGCTAGTTTGGTTCCTGTAGACGAAAACAACAACATTTCAAAAAGAGTTGAGGTAGAAGTAATTGGAGAAAATGGTGAAATAACTACTGAAACACAATTTCAACCCTTAGTAGATGATGAAACCCCAGAAATTTTAGGCACTGGATCTTTTGACTACCTAGTTGCTATTATTCCTGGAACTTATACTTTAGATTTAACCCCAACAAGCACCACTACAACAATAGCTAGTGAAGAAATTACAACAGATAGTGGTATTACTATAGATGGAGAAATTACAATAGAAGGTGATGCTACGATAGAAAATGGAGAATTAGTAATTAACGAAAATAATATTGAACAGTTAAATAGTAATACTGTTATTGAAGAAGGAACTTTTAGAATTGATGATATTATCATTTTTAATAATGGGTCTTTAGAAGGTATTAATTTGAGAGCTGGGGATTTAATAACAACTAAAATTGACAATAGAGAACTTTCTACTCTTTTTATTCCAAGTTCATTGTTCACTCCAGATTTAAGTCCTGAACAAATACAGGATTTAAAAACGAATACATGGTCTATAGAAGGTGACAACTTAGTAATTAAAACTAGTACCGATACAGTAAGAGCACAAATTCTTTTTTCTGATGAAGAAACATTAAGGTTAAAAATATCTGCTGAAAACTTTAATTCATTCTTTGGAAATAATATTTTAGAAGGGTTATTATCAGCAGACAGCACTGGAAATAAAATTCAGGATAGCCAATACGGAATTGTTGGAGATACAGATGATATTTCTGAATTCGGAGAGATTATTGTTCGATTTGATGCCGTTCCTATTCCTGCTTCTATAGAATAACACACCGTACTCTATTAAATAATATAGAGGTTACTGAATAAAAAAAAGGATACGTTAAATGTTATAGTTAATGTATCCTTTTTTAATTTAGTAAATACACAATTATTTGCTAATAATATTAAATGTATCAACCATTTTGTTTACAAGATATTTTGCATCTTGTCCTACATGAGAAAACCTTCCTGATCCCCAAGTATGCAACCAAGGTAATCCTATAAAACACAAACCTGGTTCTTCTGAAATACCGCGTTTGTAAATAGGAAAACCTCTTTTATCAAATACCTTAGGAAAATCTATCCAGCTATAATCAACTTTAAATCCTGTACACCAAATAATTGTTTTAATATTTTCTTTAGCGTATATAGTATCTATTTCATTTAATTTTGAAGGTTCCCAATCTGCAACATATCTTTCTTCTAAAGGAGCTATTATATTATTTTTTTCGATAAAAACATCTATATTATTTTGAATTCTATTATATGTTTTATCAGCTTCATCTAAATTATATTTTAAATCATTGGCAAACGAAATAACTCCCTGTTTTACTTCTTTTATTTGTCCTTTTAATACAACTCCTTCTTTAGCTAGCTTTCTTAAATCAATATCTCTTCCTCCATCTCTTCCTGTTAAATAATGGTTTGTTTTATGACGGGCTTCTTCTGGATCTGGATGCGATTCTATAGGTTGATCATAGTATCCCATTTCTTCTAACCATTCTACCGCATCTTTACCTCTATACGTTCTTGGTGCTCTAGGAGCAGTTCCCACGCTTAAATATACTTTTCTACCTGCAATGTGTAAATCTTCTGCTATTTGTGCTCCCGATTGACCCGAACCTACCACCATTACAGCTCCATCTTTACATTGATTTGGGTTTTTATAATCGGAAGAATGAAGTTGTGTAATATCATCTCCAAAGTTTCTAGACATCGGTAATATGTTAGGTGTATGGTAAGCCCCTGCTGCTATCACCACTTTATCTGCCGTAAAAACTCCTATAGAGGTTTCAATAGTAAATATTGTCTGAAGTTCTTTTTTATAGACTTTATACACTTCTACATGTTCTTTAATTGGGGGGTGAAAAGAATTTACATATCTCTTTATATAGGCAACTATTTCATCTTTCACCATAAATCCTTTAGGATCCTTTCCATCATAATCAAAGCCTGGCAGTCTACATTGCCAATTGGGAGTTACCAAACAAAAAGAATCCCAACGTCTTTTATTCCAAGAATCACCAATTTGTCCTCTATCTAAAATTAAATAATCTATATTTTGTTGTTTTAAGTAATAACTTGTAGAAAGCCCTGCTTGTCCTCCTCCAACTATAATTACACTATAATGTTTCATATTTTATTTATTTAAATGCCTTTATCTTAATCCTTTGATTTCCCTTAAACTGTTGGCATAAATGACGAATTCTGTTTAGTTCTGATTCTGCTGAAGTACAAGCAAAGCCAAACTTCATTCTAACTCTCTCACTAGATTCATTTAAAGCATTTTGAATCGTTATTAAAAAATCATCTACTTTTAGTTCACTTTCTTTAGTAAAAAACTCTTTTATAACACTCGAGGGTGAATAAACTTGATCTTCTTCATTATTAGGCCATATTATTGTTAAATATGTTACTGGCATGATTTTAAAATTTTATTTTTCTGTTTTTATAATTTAAGAGCATTTTTTTTTCTTTTGTAACATGTCCTATTGCTTCGCAAGCAATATTATTAGTTTTAAATTCTTTTTTAATTTCTGATATATGTTCTTTTTTACAAGTAATTAAATATCCATAACTAGGAAAACTTGACAACCATTTTGACCAAATCACATTAACAGGTTTAGGTATTTTTTCTACCTCAATTTCCACCCCTATTTTAGAAGAATTCATTAACATCCATAGGGTTCCTATAATACCTCCCATACTAACATCTTTAGCACAATTGGTAAGACCTTTATTAGCTAATGTATTTAATACCTTTATTTGCTTTCTTAAATCATCTGGAACAGAAGAAGTACTGGCATTCCAAAAAGAATAATCTTTATAATATACTCCATTCAAATCTATCGCTAACAGTATACACTCACCTTCTTTTGCATGAAAACTCGTTAATAAGTGTTTGGTTGCTTTTCCCAAAATAGAAACACTTAACGCTTTATGGTTAGAATGATAACAAGTATGTCCTCCAACAATAGGTACTCCATATGCGTTAGAAGCTGCTAACATTCCTTCCCATATTTTAGTAGCGTCTTTAGCATTTTTAATGTATAAAGTATCTGTAATTGCCATAGGCAAACCTCCCATAGCACAAATATCACTTATATTAACCATAATTGCAGAATATCCAGCAAACCAAGGGTCTTTCTCTAAAAAATACGTGATTATTCCTTCTGAAGCCATTAACAAATAAGTACCATCTTCTTGTAAAATTGCTGCTGTATCATCCCCCAAAAGAATTTCTTGCTCTGAATTAGAAAAAAAAACACTTCCTTTTACACCAGTACCTATCTGGTCGTACGTTTGAGAAATATTAATTTTATCTAAAACATTAGGGTTTTCTCTAAGTTTAGAGATACATATTTCAAACCTTTCCAAATCTGTTAACATTCTGTTTGTTTTTTAAGCTACGTGAAATTGTTGTGATATTCTTGATATGTTCTCGTTCGCTGCCAAATAAATTGGAGTTGCAGGATATGATTTTAAATTCGCTTCCATATAACTATGTTTTATTCCGTGAATCATTTTTTCTCCAACTACATTCCAATGTAAACGTTTAAATAATTTTACATTTTGTGGCTGTACGTAAGCGTAAAAATGATGACAGCCTATATAATTAGCCAAAGAAACCGCTCTATAAATTAGCCCTGCAGCAATAGACATTTCACACAAAGACAATTGTTTTTTATCTTTAAATAAATTTGGACATGTAAATTTTGAGAATGCTCTATAACTTGGTAAAACTCCCAAACGTCCTCCAAACCATTCACCTTGTTTTGTTTGATAAATACGTACTACTCCCACAACCTGGTCTGGAACTCCTAAATAATGATTTAAAGCGATAATTGGAATTGCTTGATCATCATATTCATCAACATCAGAACCTAAAAACAGCTTTTGTTCATCACAAAATATTGCTTTTCTTGTTTCAAAATATTCTTGTATTTGACTAGCATTACTTGGAATATTGATGTCAATAAACGCTTTTCCTTTATCTTTTCTATTTTGCGTAAAATAAATCATACTACATATTTTTTTTCAAATGATTGAAGGGTAGAACATGCACCGCATTTAGCACAACCAGAGGCTAAAGTATCCGAAGTCATTCCTGCTTTTACTAAAGAATAAGCTAAAGGATCTAAAATACTCTCCATAAATTCTTTTGTTGGAGCTGGGTGATGTTCTAAAGGTGTGTTTGTAACAGGTACAAAAGGCACTACAAATGGATATACTCCCATTTGTATTAATTTATTAGAAACTTCTAAAATTTCTTGTTGTGTATCTCCTAATCCAGCTAATATATATGTACTAACATTTCCTTTTCCAAAAACCTTTACGGCCTCTTTAAAAGCTTGAAAATAAAACTCTATAGATACACCTGCTTTACCTGACATAATTTGCTGCCTAACACGGTTACTTACTGCCTCTAAATGCATACCTATAGAACTTGCTCCTGCTTCTTTTAATTTTTGAAACCATATAAAATCGTCTGGTGGTTCACATTGTACTTGAATAGGAATGGTTACTTGTTTAGTTACTGCCAACACACTTTCAAACAATATTTTTGCTCCCCTATCAGAACTTGCAGGAGTTCCTGTAGTCATGATGAATTGACGAACGCCGTCCAATTCAACAGCTCGTTTCGCTACTTCTGCTAATTGTTGTGGTTTTTTATATGCAATTGTCAAATCGTTTTTTAACGATTCTCCAATAGCACAAAACTGACAAGAGGTTTCTTTTTCATGATATCGAATACAATTTTGTAGTACTGTAGTTGCTAATACATCTTTACTATGCAAACGCGCAATTTTCCAAAACGGAATTCCATCAGAAGTGACCTCTTTATAAAACTTTGGCTCTCCTATAAAACGAACATTTGCAATTGTTTCTTCTTCTCTTTTTAGAACGGCTAATCCCATTTTACTAGGTTTAGTGACATAAAAAGGTGAGTACTTTGCTTCTTGACTAAAAACAGGAACCATAATAGTATCATCAAAAATTTTTACTGCTTTATGATCTGTAGGACCAGCTCCTCCTTTTCTTACAGATAAATCTTGTAACCCTTCTATTCTAATACCTTGAGTTTGTATTTCATTAATTAGTTGGTATTGATGTTTTTTTGTTATCATCGTATTCATTTGACTCAAAATTTTGATAGGTTAATTTTTTTTCTTCTCTATCTATATTTAAGGACAACAATTCTGGTCTAGAATAATGTCCAACAGCATCCATCATTCTTTTTCTTTTAGTGATTAAACTCATATCCATATCAGCATATACAATTCCTTCTCCTTCTGTAAGAACATCCGAAATAATAACTCCTTCTGGAGAAATGATAGCCGTAAAGCATCCTTTTTCTAAAACTTTTTGCATACCTATATCTTCTGTTATACTACTTACTTGTTCAGGATGCAAATACCCTGTAGAATTAATAACAAAACATCCTGATTCTAAAGCATGATGCCTCATGGTTACTTCCATTTGATCTGCAAAAATTTGCCCTACCATAGAACCAGGAAATTGACTGCAATGAATTTCCTCATGATCGCTTATTAAAGCAAATCGTGCTAAAGGGTTGTAATGCTCCCAACAAGCCAAGGCTCCTACTCTTCCTATTTTTGTATCTACTGCTTTTAAACCACTACCATCTCCTTGTCCCCATATCATTCTTTCGTGATACGTAGGGGTGATTTTTCTACGTTTTAATATCAAATCACCCGTTGTATCAAAAATAAGTTGTGTATTGTATAAGGTTCCTTTATCTCGTTCATTCACTCCTAAAACAACAACCATATTAAATTCTCTAGCTAAGTTCCCTATAAAATCAGTATCTTCACTAGGCACCTCTACACTTTGCTCGTATAATGTTAAATGTTCTTTTTTAATGCGTACAGCTGGCTTTATAAAAGAAAAGTAAGGATAATTAGGTACTAATGTTTCTGGAAAAACAATAATATCTGTATCGTTTTTACTTGCAGATTTAATAGCCTCTGCAACTTTTTTTAAAGTACCTTGTTTATCTTCTAAAACAGGGGCTATTTGAACGGCTGCAGCTTTAACAATAGACTTTTTAAATTTCATATTTTTATAATTTACATCGTCCAAGTATGAACAACAAAAGCGTTTTCTTTACGATGTACTAATTGGATATCTAAAACATCTAATGGACTAATAGGTGTAATTCCCGGTAGTAAAGAAGGTTCTCCATGTCCATACAAAGCTTGTAAAGCAAACCTACAAGCATATACCTTTCCTCCTTCTTCCATAAATTTAGTAAGCCTAGCCGCATAATTTAAGTGCCCTGGAAAAGCTTCGCTTCCCAAAGTTGGAAATCCCCTTTGAATTCCTAAAGTAACTCCAGGTCCGTATAATAAAATAGATGTTTCAAACCCTTTTCTTTGTAACCTTGTAGCTGTTAAAATGTTTACTAAACCTATAGAACCTTCAAAAGCTACTGTATGAAAAGTTACTAAGGCTTTCTCTCCTTTTTCGGCTTTTACATCATCAAATACTTTGTCTTCGTAGTCAACAAAATAATCACCGTCTTTGTGCATTGGAATTTCAATTTTTGGCATAATTTAATTTTTAAATAATTCGTAAATAATTTCTAACACAAACATAGTTTAGGTATTAAAAAAACATATGTCACAAAACTCACAAACGCATGAACTATTTCTACAATAATCTAAAAATCAAGTTTTTAGCATTTTAAAAACTATCAAAAAACAGGTATTTGGGTTGTTATTTAAATTTAAACACAACTACTTAAATTTAATTTTATAAGATTTGTAAAATAGTAAGATATTAGGTTTTAAATAGACTTTATAAATTGTAAATCCACCTACTTTATGAAAAGTAATATTCCAGTATTTAATATTAGCAATTTTGATGATTACAACAACTGCATGAAGTTTGACAAGAGTTTTTATATTAGAAATTTTAAAGAACATGTAACCGAAAATTTATTTGTTGAAAAGCCTCATGGGCATGATTTCTATTTAATATTATTGATTACAAAAGGAAATGGAAAACATATTATTGATTTTAGGTCTTACGATGTTTTTCCTGGAGCAATGTATATTATTTCTCCTGGTCAAATACACCAATGGAATTTATCCTTAGATATTAATGGCTGTATTCTTTTTTTTACTAAAGAATTCTTTTTACAAGATTTTAATTACGATCACTTAGAAAAGTTTCCTTTTTTTAACTCTACGTTTAGTATTCCTTTCTTAAAGCTAGATAAAGCAGAAACTAAAAATGTGCTTTCTTTTTATCATATGATTCATACTGAATACGAAAAAAGGCAAATCAATTATCAAGAAGTGATTAGAATGCACTTAAATACATTATTTATTAATCTAACTAGATTTTATAAAAGTCATCATTTAGATAGTATTCAATACAATTATGACTTAATTCAACTAAACAGATACGAAGCTCTTGTTGATACTTATTATAAAGAACATAAGCCTATTACATTTTATGCCAAAAGTTTGCATATTACAGAAAGACAACTAAATTATTTATGCAAAAAAACAGTGAATAAAAAGCCTTCTGAAGTACTAATAGATCGTGTTATTTTAGAGGCCAAAAGACTTATTATACATTCTAATTTATCCATAGTTTCCATTGCTAATCAGCTTAATTATAACGATAGTTCTTATTTTAATAGACTTTTTAAAAAAACTACAAAACAAACTCCACAACAATTTAGAAACGAACAGTACAATCAACAATAAAACTACATTAACACTACTTTTTGAATCAATTCTTCTCCTAAAGCCTCATTCATCATAGCTTGTATTTTTTCTTTTCCGTAGCTTAATTCTGTTCTTAAGGCTGATGAAGATATTTTTACCATTAACACATTTCCTTTTAAAGTAATTTTTTCGGTATACGAC
>CALHCC010000027.1 GCA_937930675.1 uncultured Flavobacteriaceae bacterium | reverse complement strand
TAATTTGCTGTCTGCAATGTTAAATTGCTCTTGTAATTCTTTAGACTCTGCTTTTAATTTACCCGATTTTTCTTTTAACAAGTTTGCTTTTTGAGCTTCACCAGATTTAAACAACATTCCAATTTCTTTGTTTAAGGAATTGGATGCAGCTAAAACAGTATCAAGCTTAGCTTGTGTACTTCTTTTTAATTCATCTGTGGCTATTACATCATCAATAATAGCTTCTGCATTTTTAAAACTACGTTTAGCCAATCCAGCTAATACTTGTTCTTTATTTTCTCTAATAAAAGGGACTTGTAACATACCTGTGTAATTATTTGCAACAAAGTTAATCTTTCCACTGAAACACGGAAATTATCAAACAGATTAAGATACTTTGTTTACTTGTTTTTTTATATAATTTAAACTGTTTTGTTTATCCTTATCTAGTTGCTCTTTTAAAAGATCTACTGTGTAAAATTTTTCTTCGTCTCTTAAAAAATATAAAAATTCTATTTTAAGATCTTCACCGTAAATGGTTTCATTAAAGTCAAATAAATGAGCTTCTATAGTTTTGTTTTTTCCGTTAACAGTAGGTCTGTTGCCAATGTTTAACATTCCGTAATGTGTGTTGTTCTTATAGGTAGCCTGAATAACGTACACTCCGTTTTTAGGCGTAAGTTTGTAAACTTCGGGAATTTCTATATTGGCGGTAGGATAGCCAAGTGTATGGCCAAGTTGTTGGCCTTTTACTACAATACCATTCATGTAAAAAGGCTGTGTTAGGTATTCATTGGCAATGTCAATAACTCCAGAATCTAATGCTTTTCTAATTTTAGTAGAGCTAACGGCGGTGTTGTTAATGTCTTGAGCCTTGATTTCTTGAATGTCAAAATCAAAAGTGTGACTGTATTCTTTTAATTGTTCAAAATCCCCTTCACGATTTTTTCCAAAGCGATGATCGTATCCTACAATTAGGCTTTTAACATTTAACTTTGTGACTAACACATCTCTTACAAAATCAAAAGCCGATAAATTAGAAAAATCTCTATCAAAGGGTTGAATCACCAAGTAGTCTAATTCGGTTTTAGCGAGTGTTTCAATACGTTCATCAATGGTGTTGATTAATTGAATGCTATTGTTAGATTGCACGACCATTCTAGGATGTGGAAAAAAGGTAAGCAGTACAGATTTAAACCCTGTTGCTTTTGCATTTTTAAATAATTGGCATAATATTTTTCTATGTCCAATGTGTACACCGTCAAAGGTTCCAATAGTTACAATGGTTTTAATGTTTTCCGGAAAATTATTGTAGTGATGAATGACTTCCAATCGTAAAATATATTTTATAACAAATTTATAAATACTATTTCAGATACTTTTAAAAGTTTGTCAAAAAGATGGGTTTTTACAGAGTGGAATAAATTACGTATTAAAAACAAACAAATAATTAAGTTATGTGAAAATTATCAAATGTTTAGTGTTTTGTGTCTAAGTATTTATATGATATATGTTATTTTAATAATGTAACCAATATTTAGTAGTACTTCATTGGCTTTAAGGTATTTTTGCACCCTCAAAAAAATTAAACAACTAAATTTACATGAAACTAAAATTATCTTTTTGTATTTGTTTTCTACTTTCATTCAGTTTTTATGGTCAGTTACTAACTACCATTAAAGGGAAGGTTTTTAGCAAAGAAGACGAATCTATCGTGAATACTGCAATGGTTACGATTCCTAAATCTAATAGAAGTGTATTGGTGAATGACCAGGGGGAGTTTGTGTTAGAATCTTGGCAAAATCCACCTTTGCAAGTTAAAGTGAGTGCAGTAGGGTTTAAAGATTATTATTATACATTAAAAACAAAAAAAGACAAAATTCAAGTTTTTTTAGAAGAAGAAATAACCAGTTTAAATGAAATTGTAGTATCTGCTTCCAGAACTCCAGAACATGTATTTGAATCTCCTGTAAGTATAGAAACGTTTAGTGCTACGGCTATAGAAAACAATAGTTCTGCAAACTTTTTTGATGGTTTAGAAAATTTAAAGGGAGTAATGTAAACTCAAGTAGTTATGGGTTTAAATCTGTAAATACAAGAGGATTTGCATCGTTAAGTAATGTGCGTTTTGTTCAATTAGTAGATGGTATGGATAATGCTTCTCCTAGTTTAAATTTTTCGGTAGGAAATTTAGTAGGTTTAAATGATTTAGATGTTCAGTCTATAGAGATTCTTCCAGGAGCATCCTCTGCATTATATGGGGCAAATGCTTTTAATGGAATTATGTTTATGAAAAGTAAGAGTCCTTTTAAACATGAAGGAGCTAGTGTGTATGGAAAAACAGGAGTAACTTCTGCAGAAAATTCTGGAACAAATGAGTTTTACGATATAGGTATTATACCATTTTAAAAACATAATGACGTATATTTATGTATGAGTTTACGCCAATCTATACAAATTAAAGAAAGTTTAGCTACTCTTAAGAAGCTAAAGAAAAAACAGACTAGTTATAAGTCTATTCAAAAAATACATTTGTTG
>CALHCC010000026.1 GCA_937930675.1 uncultured Flavobacteriaceae bacterium | reverse complement strand
TTGATTTAATGCTTTAACTGCTTTTTTATAGGCTTTTAAAGCTACTTTGTAGGTATTTAACAAATCAGAGTTTCCCGCTAAAGCATCTACTACGTAATATTGATAGTGTTTATCTGATAAAGAAAGGGTATTGTGCTGAGAGTGTATGTCTAACAAATACGTTTTTAACAGTTGTAACGTTTTTATTGCCACAGGAGTATCGTTTACAAAAGCTCTGCTCTTACCGCTAGGTAATAACTCTCTCCTTACAATGGTAATATCTTCGTAATCTAAATCTACTTCTTTAAAAATAGATTTTAATCCATAGGAATCTATTTTAAACTCCGCCTCAATCACACATTTTTTGTGCTCATCTTTTAAATTACTTAAATCGGCTCTGTTTCCTAATACCAACCCCAAAGCTCCCAGTAAAATAGATTTTCCTGCTCCAGTTTCTCCTGTAATTACAGAATAGCCCTCACTAAAATCTACCTGTAAGTTTTTAATTAAAGCATAATTCTGAACAGATAATGCTACTAACATAGGTTCTTAAATTTTAGTTAGAATAAATTTGTCTCCACTTTTTAGAATTGTTAGAGGCTATTCTTTTTAATACCGACACCAACTCAGTGGTATTAACACCTCTATTCTTTCTGTAAATATTTACAATTTCATCTGATTTTGCATCCATAAAACTCCTAAGTACAATACTGTTAGGATTGGAATTGTAAATTCCTTTTAACGTTACTAATAAATTAGACAATTTAGTGGCTGCTGCTTTTTGATTTCTTTCAAAAATATCCATACAATCGTAATGATAAGAATAGATTATTTTTCTAAGTGGTTCGTTATCTAACGCTATCATTTGGTCTACTAAGGTAAATCTAGTTACTCCTCTTCGAGTGTTACTCCATCCTGTAGCTCCAGATTGTTGTGCCTGATTGGCAATGGTTAAAGCGGTTTGTAGTTGTTTTTCTCCTCCCTTTAAACTAAAAGTATCTAAATACATTCCAATCATCATATAACTGTAGTAAGACACTACAGATATTAAATTAGATTCAAAACCATTAGGGTTGTAGTTTAAAGGTTGAAATTCTCTATAATTAAACGTAAAACTATCGTCTTTATGATTTAATATAGGTGTGTAATAATTAGATTTAAAAACAGGTCTAGAGGCCTGTACCTGTACAGTCCCTTGAAAGCTATTGGCTTCAGATTGATCTGTAATAATAATGGTAAAAGCACATTTTATACGTTCGTGCTCTTTAAAATTTATGTTTGTCCATTGCGTTTGGTTGATTAGCTCTGTTAATGAATTTTCTAATGTCTTAAATATTTGATTATTCGACACAGAAATTTGATCTGCATTCACCGTAACGCTGCAATTTAATTCCTGTGCTTTTACCTGTGTAAAAGCAAACAGCAACAAACAAACACATATTTTCTTAAGCATCTAATTTTTGGGTAATTACTGTTAAAATATCTTTAGCCACTTCTGCTTTAGATTTCATATCAAAATACGTCATGTTAAACGCTTTGTCAATCATGGTAATTTTGTTTGTATCTGTAGCAAAACCAGCTCCTTTATCTCTAAGAGAATTTAATACAATTAAATCTAAATTTTTACGCTCAATTTTACTTTTAGCGTTCGCTTCTTCGTTATTGGTCTCCAAAGCAAAACCAACTAGTAATTGATGTTTTTTTGTTTGTCCTAAAGATGCTAAAATATCTTTTGTAGGAGCCAATTCTATAGTAAGACTTGCGTCTTTCTTTTTAATTTTTTGATCTACAACTACTGCAGGTTTGTAATCTGCTACAGCAGCAGCACAAATAGCAATGTCTACTTCTTTATAATATTGATGACAAGCATTGTACATATCTTCTGCACAAACAACGTTAATTCTGTTTACAAAAGAATGCGAAATTTGTTGATGAGAAGGACCACTCACTAAAATAACTTCTGCTCCTAAATTCGCTGCCGATTTTGCAATTTCAAATCCCATTTTACCTGAAGAATGATTACCTATAAAACGTACAGGGTCTATTGCTTCGTATGTAGGACCGGCAGTAATTAGTACTTTTTTACCTTTTAATGGCAATTTTGCTTGTATATCTTTTTCTATAAAGGCAACAATATCTTCGGGTTCTGCCAACCTTCCTTCTCCTACTAAACCGCTAGCTAACTCTCCACTAGTGGCAGGTATACAAATATTCCCAAAAGATGTTAATTTGCGAATGCTATCTTTTGTAGACGGATGTTGATACATGTCTAAATCCATAGCTGGAGCAAAATACACAGGGCATTTAGCGGATAGATAGGTTGCTAACAACAAATTATCGCAAACACCATTGGTCATTTTTGCTAAAGTATTTGCAGTAGCTGGTGCAATAACCATTATATCTGCCCAAAGCCCTAAATCTACATGATTGTTCCATACAGCATTCTCATCTTCTTCATTATAAAAAGTAGAATGAACAGGGTTTTTAGATAATGTAGACAGCGTTAAAGGTGTTACAAATTCTTTAGAAGCGGGGGTTTGTACCACTTGTATCTGTGCTCCTGCTTTTATAAATTGTCTTACTAAATGGGCCGTTTTATACGCTGCAATACCTGCACTAACCCCTAATAAAACTTTTTTCCCATTTAATATACTCATAAAAAACTATTCTTGTTCTGGTTTTCTGTGGTATACTTTTCCTGCTAACCACTCTTCTACAGCAATGGCATGAGGTTTTGGTAATTTTTCATAAAACTTAGAGACTTCTATTTGCTCTTTGTTTTCAAAAACCTCCTCTAAACTATCATTAAACGTAGCAAACTCATCTAATTTATCTACCAATTCTTTCTTTAAATCGCTACCAATTTGAGTAGCTCTTTTAGATATAATAGAAATAGCTTCGTAAATGTTTTGAGTAGGTTCTTCTACCTTAGACTTGTTATAAGTAATGGTAGACAACGGAGCTTCTGTTTTTTTATAATCCATAATTTAAATTAATTATCTTAACTGTTTTGTTCTTGTTTTGATTTGTTTTCTTTCAACAATCTTTTGTATAAAGGGTCTGCTTCTTTTAAATACGTAGAAGATGGAAATGCTTTTTTATATCGAGCATATGCTCTAATAGCTTCTTTCACTCTTGCCTGTTTTTTATAAATAACACTGTTTATTCCTAATTCATAAGCAGATTTAAATTTATAAAACATCGCTTCTTCTTTGTAAGAGGTACCTAAAAAATCTAAAATTACATTATCAAACGCTACAATGGCAGATTTGTAATATCCTATTTTATAGTATTGCTTTGCAATTTCAAAAGCTTTCTTTTCTAATTTTTTATTTAACTCTTTAATTCTTTGATTAACTTCTATAATTCTTTTAGAATCTGGATTTTGATCAATGTATGTTTGAAAGGCTTGAATGGCTTTTTTAGTATCTGTTTGCGTAACACTATATTTAGGAGATGTTTTGTAATAACTTTCTGCTATTCTGTATTGTGCATTTCCTAATTCTGTACTTTTAGGATAATTTCTAATAAACTTTTCGTACTGATAGATAGCTGTTATATAATCTTCTACTTTAAAATTAGCATCTGCCAAACGAAAGCTAATCACTTCTGCTTGCGGTTTGTTTGCATAAGCATTACTCGCTAATTCATACAATCTAATGGCTTTTTCGTAAGATTTTTCTTTGTAAAGTTTGTTTGCTAAAGAGTATCTTTCCTTAGCTGTACCCCTATTTAAGGTTCTATTGTAACTCCCACAAGAGGTGAATAATATTAACGTTAAAAAGAATATGGAACTATATTTAAAAAATCTAATCATATACTATTTTTATGAAGCAACGTAAAACGATTCTACAAATTGTCTTAACGCTATTTTTAATTCTGAACTAGCCTCTACTAAAGGTAATCTTACTGTTGCTTTAGAACTTCCTAAAATTTCTAACAAAGCTTTTACTCCTACTGGATTTCCTTCTTTAAAAATTAAATCAATACTTTCTTGCAAATGGTATTGTGTTCTAAATGCTTTTTTTCCTTTGTCTAACAAACCTAAACGTATCATGTGAGAAAACTCACTTGGCAAAGCTTGTCCTATTACCGAAATTACTCCTGCCCCACCTGCTAAGGTCATTGGCAAAGCAATCATATCGTCTCCAGAAATTACTAAAAAGTTATTTGGCACAGCGTTGATTAATTTCAATGCTTGATTCATATCTCCTTTTGCCTCTTTAATTCCTATAATATTTGGAATTTCTGCCAATCTTACCACTGTTTCTGGTAACACGTTAGAGCTTGTTCTTCCTGGAACGTTGTACAATATAACATCTACAGGACACTGTGCTGCAATAGCTTTGTAATGTTGATAAATTCCTTCTTGTGAAGGTTTATTATAATAAGGAGAAACAGATAATACGGCATCAATTGCAGTAAAATCTGTTTCTTTAATTTCATTAATAACTGCTTGGGTGTTGTTTCCTCCAATTCCCAATACTACAGGTAATCTACCTGCATTGGTGGTTAAAATTGTTTTTTTAACCAACTCTTTCTCTTCTTGAGTTAGCGTAGCTACCTCTGCTGTTGTTCCTAAAATCACCAAATAATCAATAGCATTGTCTATCTGAAATTCTACCAACTTCTCTAAAGCTTGAACATCTACATTCCCATCCTGATCAAAAGGAGTTACCAATGCAACACCTGTTCCTAAAAAACTACTCATCTTTTATTTATGTTCTTTAATATAATTGCTAGCCTGCAAATTTACTATTTTATTTATACAATAGCTACACAAAAATTAGTGCTTACTTATTTGTGTGTAATAATTTAACATAAATTAAAAACATGTATTTTTTTTAGCAGTATATATACGTAGTTTACCAACCTCTAGAAAAAGTTTCTCGCTCTCCTTGTAAGTTCACTACCACTAACTTATTAATATCTTTACCTGCCTTTACCAATGTTTTTATCTTCTCTACATCCGATAACGAACTTAATTGATAATTGTTAATAGATAGAATTATATAACCTGGTTTAATTCCTAATTTTTGCAAATCTTTATTCGCAATCTTATTTACTTTTACCCCGATATCAATTCCTAATTGTTTTTTGTCAGAAGCTTTTAATTCTCCAAACTCAATACCAAAAGCCTCTGTAATCAGTTCTGTAACTTCTGATAATTTTACATTTAAATTTTTAGTCCCCCCTTCTCTTTCTACAGTTACCACTACAGTATCTCCTGGTCTTTTAGCAGTTAATTGTCCTATTAAATCTGAGAATTTATGAATTTTAACATTGTTAATTTTTTTAATTACGTCTCCAGATTGCATTCCTGCTTTGTCTGCTCCGGTACCTTTAGCTACATCAGAAATATAAACTCCATCAATGTCCGACTTTGCTTCCGTTGTAACCCCTAAAACAGCTCTTTTAACAGAACCACTTTCCATTAAGTCTTCTACAATACGTTTGGCAATGTTAGAAGGTACTGCAAAAGAATAGCCTATAAACGATCCTGTTTGAGAAGAAATAGCTGTGTTAATCCCAATCAATTCTCCTCTTGTATTTACCAAAGCTCCTCCACTATTTCCTGGATTTACAGCTGCATCTGTTTGAATAAAAGATTCTATGTTTCTATTTCCTTCTAAATCTCTTCCTTTAGCACTAATAATACCCGCAGTAACTGTAGATGTTAAATTGTATGGATTTCCTACGGCCAATACCCACTCGCCTATTTTAGAAATGTCAGAATCTCCAAAGGTTACATATGGCAAATCCTCTGCTTCAATTTTAATTAAGGCAATGTCTGTTGTTTTATCCGTTCCTATTAACTCTGCTTTGTATTTTTTTTGATTGTTTAAACTTATTTCTATCTCAGTGGCATCTTCTATTACATGGTTGTTGGTAATAATATAACCATCAGGAGAAATAATTACCCCACTTCCTGTACCTACACGCTCGTATTTTCTACCTCCTCCATATCCTTGTCCAAAAAATAATTGAGCAAAAGGATCTTGTTGTACCCCCACAGACGTATTTTTTACGTGAACTACCGCATTTACAGTTGCTTCTGCTGCTTCCGTAAAATCAGTAACCGCTTCTGCAGCAACTACATTAGTATTGGTGGTATATACAGGAAATTGACGTATGTTTTGCACTTCTTTTTCTACAACAACTTTGGGTTTTACAAAATAATTATAGGTAACTACAGATATAAAACCTCCCAATAAAGCCACTACAAATAATTTAATATTCTGTTTCATCTTTTCAATATATTTTTAAGTTACTAAACACGATTTTTCAAAAACTGTGCCATTACAATTTTGTCAGATTTCTATTTTTTCAATCCAAACAGCCTTGTTAAAAAAGATTGCAATGCAGATAATAACAAACCAAACAGAAGTGTTCCCAAAAAACTATCTACATTAAAACCTGAAATTAAAAAAGCAGCCATTTGTATCATCATCACATTAATTACTAATAAAAATAGACCTAGCGTTAAAATGGTTATGGGTAATGTTAAAAACACCAAAATAGGTTTTATCAACATATTTAACAATCCTAATAAAAACGCAACCCATATAGCTGTGGCCAATGAATTTACATATACGCTTGGTAAAACATGAGCCAAAAGAACAATGGCCATTCCGTTGATGATTAACTGTAATATAAATCTCATTTTTTTTCTTGTAAAATTACCATTCTATTTTAACGAAACATAAAAATATGTGCAATCTATTCTCCTAAAGCCGTCTCATTAATTTTCTTTGTACTTTTGCTTTGTCAATAAAAATAAAAATGGAGATTACTTTTTATAAATACCAAGGTACTGGAAACGATTTTGTAGTTATCGATAATAGAAATTTAGAATTCCCTAGAGAAAATACAAAACTTGTTCACTTTTTATGCGATCGAAGGTTTGGTGTCGGAGCAGATGGTTTGATGTTACTAAACCCTTCTGACACTCAAGATTTTACCATGGTTTACTACAATTCTGATGGTACCGAAAGTACCATGTGTGGTAACGGAGGACGTTGTTTGGTTGCCTTTGCTCATAAATTAGGGATTTTTGAAAAAGAAACTACATTTGATGCCATCGATGGATTGCACTATGCTTCTTACAAAGAAGGGATTACAAATTTACAGATGATTGACGTCAATAGTATTAATATACACGATCAGCATTGTTTTTTAAACACAGGATCTCCACATCACGTACAAGTTGTCCATAATATTGAAACCTATGATGTAAAAAAGAATGGAGCCAACATACGTTATGGAGCTCCGTATTTTGAGGAAGGTACCAATGTTAATTTTGTAGAAGCTCTAGAAACAAACAATGGTTTTAGAGTAAGAACCTACGAAAGAGGTGTGGAAGATGAAACATTGGCTTGTGGAACGGGGGTTACTGCCGTTGCTATTGCTATGTACGAGAAAAAACTAACCAACAAAACTAAAATTCCTTTACAAGTACAAGGCGGAAATCTTGAAGTTTCTTTTGAACCTACCGATAAGGGTTATAAAAATGTATTTTTAAAAGGACCTGCTACTTTTGTGTTTAAAGGAACGCTTAATTATTATGATGAAGCTTAGCAACCATCTCATCAAATTAAGAGCTGTGGAACCAGAGGATTTAGAATTTTTATATGGCATTGAAAATAACGAAGCTCATTGGGAAGTTAGTGGTACGCAAAAACCTTTTTCTAAGTATGTGTTAAAACAATACATAGAAAATAGTCATTTGGATATTTACGAAGCAAAACAACTCCGTTTTATGATTACCAATGTAGATGATATTGCTGTAGGAACCATTGATCTTTTTAATTATATGCCAGAACATGCCAGAGCTGGCGTAGGTATTCTAATTGATGAAAAGCACCAGCGTAAAGGATATGCAAAACAAGCTTTACTACTACTTCATCAATATGCTTTTACACAATTAAACCTACAACAATTGTATGCAAATATTGCTGTAGATAATTTAAAGAGTATCTGTCTGTTTGAAAGTTTGTCTTATCAAAACAATGGAATTCAAAAAAACTGGATATTACATCAAAAAAAACTAAAAGATGTTGCTTTTTATCAACTTTTAAATCCACACTATTAATTATTTAGGCTTTTTATGAAAAAAATATTTTTAGGCTTAGCTCTATTGGGTGTTCTTTTAACAGGTACCACATATTACTTTTATACAATTATCTATAGCAATCAGGTTAAAAAGGAAGTGAAACTTTTTATCCGTACAGATAATAGTGCAGCTGATGTTTTACAACAACTAGATTCATTGGTTCTAAATCCATCAGCTCTAAAAAAAGTAGCCTCTTTAAAAAAGTATACTCGCGTAAAACCCGGAATGTATGTTTTAAAAAAGGGAATGAATGCTAATACGCTTGTTAATTTATTAAGAAGTGGACATCAAACTCCAGTGAAAGTAAGTTTTAACAATCAGAATTACATAGAAGATTTAGCAGGAAGATTGGCACAACAAATAGAAGCCGATTCTATTAGCATTCTAAATAGTTTAACCGATGTTGATTTTTTAGAAAAAGAAGGATTTACATCCAAAACAGCTTTACACTACTGCATGCCTTATACCTATGACTGTTATTGGAACATTCATCCAGATCAGTTAAGAAGTAAACTTTTAAAAGCCTATCGTCGTTTTTGGAGTCCTAAAAAATTACAAAAAGCACAAGAGCTCCATCTAACCACCGATCAAATTATAGCAGTTGCTGCCATTGTACACAAAGAAACACAGCACAAACCCGAACGAAAAAAAGTGGCTGGAGTGTATTTAAACAGAATCAAAAAAAGAATTCCTTTACAAGCAGACCCTACGGTAATTTATGCACTAAAAGAAAAATATGGTAGAGATACTATTGTTAAAAGAGTATTACGAAAAGATTTACGCATTGTCTCTCCATACAATACCTACCAAACTGCTAACATTCCTCCTTCTGCAATTGCCATGCCCGATGTAGATGCTATAGAGGCTGTTTTAAACGCAGAGCACCATGCCTACTACTATTTTTGTGCGAACCCAAAAAAGATAGGAACTCATAATTTTGCCAAAACATTACGCCAACACAACAACAATGCTAAAAATTACCAACGTTGGCTAAATAAACAACACATACATCGATAATTATCGTATTTTTAATACTTCTAAAACTACGATAGATGTATAACACCACAGAACATTACTGTCACCTTTTAGGAGTTACTCCCGATGCTTCTGTGCAAGACATTAAAAAAGCATTTAGAAGCAAAGCAAAAGCTTACCATCCCGACAAAAATAAAAATGGAAATACAGAACAAATTTTTATTGCCATTACCGAAGCTTATCAACATTTATTAGCACACAAAAAAAATCCAACTCCAACATACCATCAACCTGTAAAAGATGATATTGAAGAAGCAAGAGATAAAGCAAGACAAAAGGCAAGAGCGTATGCTAAAATGAGGTACGAAGAGTTTTTAAAAAGCGATTTCTATAAAAACGATCAAGCATTTGTTGTGTTATTAAATCATTTGCAATTCTTTTTATCCATACTCTTTGTTACGTTACCTGTTGTACTCATTGCTCACTTTGTGTTTAATAGTAAAATTCTAGGTGCTGTATTAGGAATAATCATCGCTTTTTTTTGGCAAAAAGCATACAAAAAATATGTAGACTTAGATATTGAAGTGCTAAAACAAGCCATTACCACCATTCTTAACATCAAAGCCACTCAGTTTACAATTTCTATCATTGCTAATTTGTATTTGTTTTTAAATTTCACATTAAACACACAAATTACAACGGCTTTTAATGTAGGTATCTTTTTAACAACCAACATACTAGCTTACTTAGGTATTTACTTTGCTAACTATTTAAAAAAGGACAGTACCATCATCTATGTAGCACCTCTAGTAGTTAATTTTTTCTTTATGATGAATTATACTTTTTCTGATACTATTACCACCGAAACCTATATTTTTAAACACAAATACGTCTCTTTTGGAGGTAGCAGAGCACAAAAAACAAGTTCTATTATTTTAGAAAACAACCAGTATCAAGAATATGCTTATTTTCGATTTTTTCTAAATTTTGAAAACATGAAAAACAAACATCAGATTACTTATGTTTTTAAAGAAGGTCTTTTAGGATTTAGAGTGTTAAATAGCTATCAATTTATTTAGAAGTTGTTTAATAAAATAAATACTATTTACCATTTAAGATAAACTTATTTTAAACATTTATAAAACTTAAAATTGGTGTTAACTATTGTTTTTCTTCAGACCTAGTAAGTTTCTCACTAAACCACTTATAATTAGACACTAATAAATATCCAATAATTAAATTTATAATAGATATCGTTAACTGAAAATAATCTAATTTTCTATTAAACTGAATTTGTTTAACATTTGTAACAAGACCTTTGTTTGATCCTATTTCAAGAAAAGCTATATAGCAATAGTTCAAAAATTTAGGTAAATTTTCAATGAACAACCAACCTCCGATAAGAATAATTGATATTTTAATTATTGCAGAACTATCAATATTACTGAATTCAATTCTGTTATCTTCAAAACCTTTTGATAAATTAAGTTTTTCAACTATAAAGTTTGCCTTATTAATTATCAACCAATACAATGCTACTATTAATATAATCCCAATAATTGAAGATAATAATATCAATATATAGTTTGGATTTCCAATATAATTAATTGTAGAAGGAAGAAATGTAAATAGTGTTATAATTAATGAATGAAGCCCAAACAATTTAATTAATAAAATAAAAAAATCTTTTTTAGTCATCCTATTTTTTTAATATTAGAAACACTTTTACTCTACTTACAACGAAGCATGAACAATAAAAATGGTAGGAATTTTATGCAATGTAGGTTGTTGCTGTTTCCATTCCGCAACGGTAAATGTTTTAATATACTCATTAGGCATGGTAATATTGGCTGCAATACACAATTTTGTATTTGGAGATAGTATTACTTTTAAATCTTCTAACAGCTTTGTATTTCTGTAAGGAGTTTCTATAAAAATTTGAGATTGTTGATGTTCTTTAGATACTTTTTCTAATCGCTTAATTTCACGTTTTCTATCACTCTTCTCAATAGGTAAATAGCCGTTAAAAGCAAAACTCTGACCATTCATACCACTAGCCATCATAGCCATTAAAATAGACGAAGGCCCTACTAAAGGCACCACTCTAATTCCTTTTTTATGAGCCAAAGCAACTACATCAGAACCAGGATCTGCCACAGCAGGCACTCCCGCTTCTGAAAGTAAACCTACAGACTGCCCCTGCATGCAAACATCTAAATAACTATTCACTTCTATGGGGTCTACGTATTTATCTATCAGTTTTAATTCTAAACTAGGTTGTGATTTGGTAGGAGTTATTTTTTTAATAAATCTACGTGCAGATTTTTCGTTTTCAACAATAAAACACGTTAAGCTCTCTACCACAGATTTTACAGAAATAGGCATAACCTCTAAAGGCTCGTTATCTCCTAAGGTGGTGGGTATTAAATACAAATTCCCTTTCATCTATTTAATTTTATGAATAATACAATCACACGCTTTGTCTAACATCGCAAACACCTGTTCAAAACCTCTATCACCTCCGTAATAAGGATCTGGAACAGAAATATTCTCATTAGGCTGTAACTCATTCATAATCATCAATACTTTTTGTTTTTGAGACGGATGCGTTGCCAACTTTAAAATAGTTCTATAATTAGCTTCATCCATCGCATAAATAAAATCAAACGTATCTAAATCCGATGCTTTTATTTGCCTAGCTTGTTGATCGGTAATATCAATTCCGTATTTTTTTGCCACCTCAATAGAACGTACATCAGGTAAATTCCCTACATGATAGGCTGCCGTTCCAGCAGAATCAACTTCTATAGAAGCATCTAAAACTTTTGATTTTAAAATCCCTTCTGCTAAAGGAGATCTACAAATATTCCCCAAACAAACCATTAAAACCTTGGTTACTGCCATTGGTTAAAATGATAATTTTTTAGAAATATCTTCTACGTATTTTTTAAATTGCTTATCTGTCATCGATAAATTATCGACTGTCTTACAAGCATGTAATACCGTAGCATGGTCTCGTTTACCTATTTGAGCACCAATACTTGCTAAAGACGATTTGGTTAACTTTTTAGAAAAATACATGGCCAATTGTCTTGCTTGCACAATATGACGTTTTCTTGTTTTAGATTGTAAGGTCGCTAAATCGATTTCGAAATACTTAGAAACTACTTTTTGAATATAATCTACAGAAACTTCTTTTTTGGTATTCTTAACAAACTTATCTACAATCGTTTTTGCTAACGTTAAACTAAACTCTTTTTTATTAAACGCTGCTTGTGCTATTAAAGAAGTTACCACTCCTTCTAACTCCCTTACATTGGTTTTGATGTTTTTAGCTATAAACTCCACCACTTCTTTAGGTACCTCTACTCCATCTCTATACAAACGGTTGTTTAAGATGTTAATTCTAGTGTCGTAATCTGGAGCTTGCAATTCTGCAGACAATCCCCATTTAAATCGAGATAACAGTCGCTGCTCAATATCTTGCATATCCACCGGAGCTTTATCCGATGTTAATATAATTTGTTTTCCGTTTTGATGCAATTCATTAAAAATCTGAAAGAAAGCATCTTGTGTTTTTATTTTACCTGATAAAAATTGAATATCATCTACAATTAACACATCTATCATCTGATAAAAATGTAAAAAATCATTTCGATTGTTATTCTTTAAAACCGCATCTCCGTATTGTTGTATAAATTTTTCTGTAGATACATACAAAACCGTTTTATCTGGATATTTGTCTTTTACCTGTACTCCAATGGCATGTGCCAAATGTGTTTTTCCTAAACCTACTCCCCCATAAATCATTAACGGATTAAAAGAAGTTCCTCCAGGTTTATTAGCAACGGCCATTCCTGCAGATCTTCCTAATCGATTTGATTCTCCTTCCATAAAGTTTTCAAAACAATAGTTAGGATTTAAGTTAGATTCTACCTTAACTTTTTGTAGCCCTGGAATAATAAAAGGATTTTTAACTTCTCTACTCACATTTTTAGAAGAAAAAGTAACATTCTGAGGTTTCATAGGACCTCTGTTAGCACTGGGTATTTTTACCGTTTGTGGCACTTTACTACTGTAAGAATTTTCCAATCTTACATCGTATAACAAACGAGCTTCTTTACCCAGTTCTCTTACCAAAGCACTACGCATAATTTTAACATAATTCTCTTCTAAAAACTCAAAAAAGAATTTACTGGGAACCTGAATAGTTAAAGCTGCACCTTCTAATTTCACAGGTACAATAGGTTCAAACCAGGTTTTATAACCAACAGGTGTTATATTATCTTTGATAAAACTTAGGCATGATGTCCAGATGTCTTCAGGTGTTTTAATCATTATTTTGATGACTACTTTTTACGTTAATTAACTTTGTTTATGTTTGTGGGCATTTATTAACAAAAACTAATCTTTAGCTTGTCTTAGGGGACTACAAAAATGTGAATAAATTTCAGTAAAAAAAAACTTACACACTATTGTATTTTATGTTTTTTTTACTTAACGTATCTAATCAAAAATTTAAGAATGATGAAAAGCCAAAAATACACCTTTAGAGTTCGATATCATGAAACCGACAAAATGCAATACATGCACCATAGTAATTATGCAAAACACTTTGAAAACGCCCGTATTGAGTGGCTTCGTGACGTAGATATCTCTTATAAAGAAATGGAAGATAACGGAATTATGCTACCTGTTGTTAACTTAACTACCGATTTTAAAAGACCCGCAAAATATGATGATCTTTTAACTGTTAAAACTGCTTTAAAACAGGTTCCTAATGTTAAAATTATTTTTACTTATCATGTATACAATCAACAGCAAGAATTACTAGCTATTGGAGAAACTACCTTGGTGTTTGTAGACATGAAAAAGAACAAACCTATACGATGCCCAAAACACATTTTAGACTTAATTCTAACCTCTTAAAGAGGTTTGATTATGTTATTTTTACACATCGTAGATGTTCAAAGGCTAGTATAACATCTTTATAAATAGATACAGGGGATAGTAGTTCAAATTTACAATCTAAATACATTTCTTGATGCTTTATTTCTAAATCGAATGTTTTAATTAATCGCATCACTTTGTCAACATGCTCATAAGAACTATGTATGATAATCGATTGTTTTATCATTTTTTCCTGTATTTCTGCATCGGTTAATGTTTCTCCCGCACAGGTTCGATATGCTTTAATTAAACCTCCAACGCCTAATTTTACTCCTCCAAAATACCGAACTACAACAAGCAATACATTGGTAACATCATAAGACAGTAACTGTCCATAAATTGGTTGTCCTGCTGTATTACTAGGTTCTCCGTCATCGTTTACTCGATATGTAGCTCCATCATACCCTAAACGATACGCATAACACCAATGTCTAGCATCGTGGTACTGTTTCTTTATAAGCTCTAAACACGTTTTTATCTCTGTTTCGTTAGTTACAGGATACAAGAACCCTATAAATTTACTTCCTTTGTCTTTATACAAAATCTCTTTTACAGGACGATCGATGGTTTTATAGGTCGTAATTTTTAAACTCATACGGCAAAATACAATAAAACAATCGCTAACAACGACACAACAACTCCTATATAGTTATAATTACTTAACTTTTCTTTGTAAAACACAACTCCCAAACATACAGAACACAGAACAATGGAAACATTGTTTACCGAAAAAACAAAAGAAGTTTGATATTCGGGCTGCGACAATGCTTTTAATAAAAAGTAAATAGAAAAATAATTAGGTACTCCTAACACCAAACCACCTACAATACTTTTTGTAGTTATTAACAACTTACCCAATGCCAATTTTACCACACAAATAAAAACACCTATAATTCCACAAAACAAAAATAACGAAGTGGTAAATACATCAAATTCCTGCAAAGAAACATAACAACGTTGCATGTGATTAATTACCGCATCTGCCACACCACTACCTATAAATATTAAGAAAGGTAAATACCATAATTGATTGCTAAAAGTAGAAATTCCTTTTTTTAATGATGTAAAAAAAACACCTAATAAAGCCAATAAAATTCCTGCAATTTTTAAAACATTTAACGGCTCTTTGTACAATAAAATCCCTGCAAGTATAGGAATCACTACACTCATTTTATTAGCCACTGTCATTACCGATAAGCCTCCTTTTTGAGCGGTAATAGCCATAATATTAAACACTGAAATAAAAATGGCAGAAATCACTAAAGCTCCAAACCACCAATTGCTATGCATTAAAAAAGTATAGGTAGGTTTTACATCGCTAAAAAAAACACCAATGGTAAGTGCTACAAAATAACTAACTACAATTCCTTGAAAATTATCTACACCAAACCTATTAAACTCTTTTATGATTAAAAAAACAGTGGTGGTAAAAAAAACACTAAGTAATAAATACAACATTTAATCTAACCTATAATGGTTTACAATATCTTTTCCTAAAAAACTAGTTTTAATAGGTTTCATAAGTAATTTAGGGGCTAAAACTCCTGTTTTAAATTGTGATTCTCCTGTAAAAACAATCGCCTCATCCCAACCATCCGATTCAATAAAAGTGGTGAGTAGTTGTTTTCCTCCTTCTACCATCAGTGATTGTATGTTTTGCTGATGTAATTTTTTAAAAATTTGAGGAATAATGGCTTCTTTAAAATCAATTTCTATATAGTTTACCTGAGGATGATCTCCTTTTTTTTCCGTGACAACAAAAGTTTGTACCTCTCCATTATACAAATGGTAATCTGTGGGTACTTTTAAGGTTCTATCCAACAAAACTCGAATAGGAGATATACCTCCAAACGTTCTAGTTGTTAAACTAGGATTGTCTTTTAAAGCCGTTTGTGTACCTACCATAATAGCATGTTCTAACGAACGAATTTGATGCACTTTTTGTTGTGAAAATGAATTGGAAATCCAAGTTGGTTGAGCTTTATCTACTGTAGGAATGGTTCTATCAATATCTATAAAACCATCTTTGGTTTCTGCCCATTTTAATACTACATAAGGTCTTTGTTTATTATGAAAAGTTAAAAATCGTTTATGTAACTCCAAACACTCTGTTTCTAGAACTCCTACATGCACTTCTCTCCCCGCTTCTAACAACCTCTGAATTCCTTTTCCTGCTACTTTAGAAAAAGAGTCTACACAGCCAATATAAATTTTAGGGATGCCTTTCTCTAGAATTAAATCTGCACAAGGAGGCGTTTTTCCATAATGAGCACAAGGCTCCAATGTTACATACAAAGTAGCTTTAGACAATAACGCCTTATTTTTAACCGATTGAATTGCATTTACTTCTGCATGTACTCCACCATATTCATTGGTATATCCTTCTCCTATAATTAAACCGTTATACACAATAACAGCCCCTACAGACGGATTAGGATATGCTTTTTTAGCACCTTTGGTAGCCAAAGACACTGCACGCTGCATGTATTGTAAATGTACCACCTCCATCACTTTACGATTTTAACTTTTTTAGAAAACTGTATAGGGTATGTCTTTTTAATTAAAAACTTTTTAAACACAGCGTTTCCATCAAGTTTAACTTCTACCTCATTGGTTAAAATACTGGTAAGTAATGTACCTAACAAGCCTTTTTTAGAATCGAATAGTTGACCGTAAGACAATTTTAATTCCAAAGGCACTAAAAATTCTTTTTTAGCAGGCACCTCTAATTCCTGATTTTTTAAAAAACCTAAATCTATCGCATTTACTTCTGCATGCATGTTTTTTAACACCAACATTCCTCCTAGCTGATTTGGATTGTTAAATTGAAGTGCTGCATTTATGGTAATAGAATCATTTACTATTTTAGAAACATTGATATCCTTTACTCCTACATATTCTGGAGTTTTTAAACCAGAACAAGAAATTGTGAGTACGGTACTTAAAACAAGAATGATGAATTTTAAGAATTTCATATTTGTATATTTGTATGTCCAACAAAAATATTAATAAATAAACCAATTAATGACTTTACTATCATTTAAACAACAACTTTATTCAAACTTAGAAAGTCATTATCCAATCTCCGAAATAACTACTTTTTTTCAACTTATTTTAGAAGATGTTTTACAACTCACCAAAATAGATTTTGCGTTAGCACCAAACACCAAAATCTCACAAAACAAAACCGAACAATTACAACAAATCATAAAAGGATTAATTGTACACACACCTATACAATACTTAATTGGCTTTGTAACGTATATGGATTTAAAACTGGAAGTAAACAAACAAGTGCTAATTCCTAGACCTGAAACAGAAACATTGATTCGTTGGATTTTAGAAGATTACAAACAAACTCTAAATGTTTCTGTACTAGATATTGGAACTGGAAGTGGTTGCATTCCTATTGCTCTTTCTAAACAGTTACAACAAGCTAAAATAGCTGCTATAGATGTATCTAAAGCCGCCTTAAAAGTTGCTGCCAAAAATGCAGAGATGAACCAAACAGACATTCTTTTTCACCATCAAGATATACTTACTACAGATAAATTACCCAAAACATACGACGTAATTGTAAGCAATCCACCCTATGTTAGAAATTTAGAAAAAGTAGAAATCAAAAAAAACGTATTAGACTACGAACCTCATCTAGCCCTGTTTGTAGAAGATAATGCCCCTCTTATCTTTTATAAAAAAATTGCAGAACTAGCCATTCAACATTTACAGCCTACAGGAGCTTTGTATTATGAAATCAATCAATATTTAGGAAATGAAACCGTTGAATTACTTAAAGAAATAGGCTTTAAAAACGTAATTTTAAAGAAAGATTTGTTTGGAAACGACCGAATGATAAAAGCAACTTTACGATAATTTAAAACCTGTAATTCCCAATTCTTAACTATTTTTACCAAAAATATATTTTATGCGTATTGATATTATTAC
>CALHCC010000025.1 GCA_937930675.1 uncultured Flavobacteriaceae bacterium | reverse complement strand
TACGGTAGCTTATATTATTTCTAAAGGAATAGATGCTTCTAGAATTAGTTCTAAAGGATATGGAGAAAAACAATTGGTAAACAGGTGTAGTAACAATGTGAATTGTACTGAAGAAGAACATCAATTAAACCGACGAACAGAGTTTGTGATTGTTAAAGAATAACAACAGATACAAATTTTAAAGTAAATATAAAGAGGTTAACTATTTTTAGTTAATCTCTTTTGTATTTATATGGATATATGGTTACTTTTAGGGCTCAAAAGTAATATTATGAAAAACTTATTGTGTGTTGGTTTACTGTGTTTAAGTTTATTTACATATGCTCAAAAAAGAGATAAATCGGTAGCTTATAAGTTACAAGAATATATCATAGATACTTTATCGATTAACACCAAAGAATCAGATTTTGGAGTGAATTATATAGGGAATAATGAAGTAGTGTTTTCGTCGCCTAAAAAAGATAAATTGTTTTCACGAAAATGGAAAGAAAACGCTCAAGGGTATTTAGAATTATACAAAGGTCGTATAGCTGCAAACGGAGGTATTAGTCAGGTAGAAAAGTATTCAAGAGTTTTAAACTCAAGATATCACGAAGCAGCATTAGCCATTACCCAAAATGGCAAATATGTATATTTTACGAGTAACAACCATATAGGTAAAAAAGGGATAAAAGATGTAGCAGGTTACAATAATTTACAATTGTACAAAGCTGATATTGTCGATGGAAGTTTTGAGAATGTAAGATTGTTGCCTTTTAATGGTGTAGATTATTCTACAGGACATCCATATTTATCAAAAGATGATGCTACGCTTTATTTTGTATCAGATAGACCAGGCGGTTTAGGACAAACAGATCTTTATAAAGTAGCTGTTTTAGAGAATGATACTTACGGTGATGTTATTAATTTAGGAGAAAGGATTAATTCTACAGGTAGAGAAATGTTTCCTTTTTTAGATACTGATGATGTATTGTATTTTTCATCTGATAGAGAGGGTACTCAAGGCGGGTTAGATGTTTATGGAATTTCATTAACAAATACCAATGATACTCTATTCCAATTACCATTGCCTATTAATAGTATTAAAGACGATTTTGCATTTGTATTAGGCACAGATGGTCACGGTTTTTTATCTTCTAACCGAGATGGAGGAAAGGGAGATGATGATATTTATAAATTGATAACAAATTGTACGCAAAAGCTTAAAGGTTGGGTGTTTAATACCGAGAATAAAA
Organism: uncultured Flavobacteriaceae bacterium; assembly: GCA_937930675.1. Lineage (GTDB taxonomy): Bacteria > Bacteroidota > Bacteroidia > Flavobacteriales > Flavobacteriaceae > Wenyingzhuangia. The sequence continues at coordinate 18,649 of CALHCC010000025.1, read as the reverse complement.
GAGTGATTAAAGGAGCGAGAGTGTATATTTATAATGATGATGTGATAATAGACTCTCTTATCACCGATAAAAAAGGTGTTTTTAACTCTCAGTTAATGTTTTCTTGTAGTCAGAATTATAAGATAAAAGTAAGTAAACATGATTACTATAGTGATTCTATTGAATTTCAAACACCTTTATTAAGAAATTTTGAAAACGAGATTAGTTTATATATAAAACCAAAACTTTGTTCGCAAAAAATATCAGGTTTTGTATATAATCAAAGTAGACAGAATCAAATAGTTAAGAAGTCAAGTGTTTATATTTATGAGAATGATACTCTTATAGATTCTGTTTTGACAGATGAAAAAGGAAAATTTACATCATCAATAAATTTAAAATGTAGTGGGAATTATAGAGTAGAAGCACATAAAGAATATTTTAAAAGTAGTATTAAATACTTAGATACAAATTTAGAAAATAATTTAGAGAACAGATTGGATTTATATTTGGAGCCCTACTTTGTAGATCGTAAAATAAATATAAAACCTATTTATTTTGATGTAAACAAATGGAATATTAGAACTGATGCTGCTGTAATTTTAGATGAAGTAGTTGCTGTTATGAAAAAATTTCCAACAATTATTGTTGAAGGAGGTTCACATACGGATAGTAGAGGAAAAGATAGTTATAATGAAAGTTTATCTGCAAAACGAGCTAAAGCTACAGTAGATTACATTATATCTAAAGGAATTTCATCGAATAGGATTACCTCTAAAGGATATGGAGAAACAAAGTTAGTTAATAAGTGTAAAAACGGAGTAAGGTGTACAAAACAGGAACACCAGTTAAACAGAAGAACAGAATTTGTAATTGTTAAAAAATAACAAATGCATAGTTTAAGATAATAAAAATCGATTCACTAAAAAGAGTGAATCGATTTTGTGTTTTTAGATATATAGATTTGATTATTTTTGAAGAAAAAATAAAATGAGTTTAAGCGATAGAGACCAACAACATTTGTGGCATCCGTTAACGCAACATAAAATTACCAAAGATCATTTAGGGATTTCAAGTGCTAAAGGGGTGTTTTTATATGATGAACAAGGAAATAAGTATTTGGATGCTATTTCTTCTTGGTACACGTGTGTATATGGCCATTGTAACGCTCATATCGTAAAAAGAGTTACAGAACAAGTTGCTAAGCTCGATCAAATTGTATTTGCAGGTTTTACACATGAACCGGCTGTTGTTATGGCAGAGAAATTAATGCAAATACTGCCTTCTAATCAGCAAAAAGTGTTTTTCTCAGACAATGGGTCTACTACGGTAGATGTTGCCATTAAAATGAGTTTACAATATCATTTTAACAAACAAAAAAAGAAACTGAAAATTATCGCATTCCAAAATGCTTTTCATGGAGATACATTTGGGGCTATGTCTGTTTCTGGCTTAGATGTGTACAACGGTCCTTTTGAAGATGTAGTGTTAAAAGTAGATAGAATTGAAATACCTACGTTGGAAAATAGAACGCAAGTTTTAGATCAGTTTCAACAATTAATTTCTTCGGATGAAGTAGCTTGTTTTATTTTTGAACCCCTAGTGCAAGGGGCTAATTGTATGAATATGTATGAAGCTGCTTATTTAGATGAACTGCTTGAAATAGCCAAAGCTAAAGATGTAGTTTGTATTGCAGATGAAGTAATGACGGGTTTTGGAAAAACAGGAAAATACTTTGCTTCGGATTATTTAACACACAAACCCGATATTATGTGTTTGTCAAAAGCATTAACAGGAGGAATGGTTCCTATGGGTTTGACTACATGTACACAGAAAATATACAATGCTTTTTATGATGATAACCTATCTAAAGGTTTTTTTCATGGACATACATACTCTGCAAACCCTATAGCTTGTAGTGCTGCTATTGCAAGTATAGAGTTAATTCAAACAGAAGAAATTCAGAGAGGAATTCAAAAGATTCATCAATCGCATACAGTGTTTGTAAACACAATTCAGCACCACAAAAAAGTAAAAAATACTAGAGTTTTAGGAGTGATTTTAGCCATAGATCTAGATATAAATATTGCACGCTATGGAAAAGATAGAAACACTATTTTTAACTATTTTATGGATAAAGGCATCTTTTTAAGGCCTTTAGGAAATACCATATACATACTTCCGCCATATGTTACCACAGAAGAGCAATTAAACCTTGTTTACCAGACTATTCTTAACTATCTAGATCACCTTTAAAATTGTAAGTATTGATTTTAAAAATCTGTGTAATAACGTTCAAAAAATAAATTGTCGTATTGTTGATTCTCAATGAATAAACAAATTTAACAGATAAACTTGGATTTATACTGCATAATAAATTCAAAATGATATAAGATTATAAGATTAAGATCTAATGTTAATACAAAAGAATGGTCTTAAAAATCATATTTTAAGACCATTTTACATTGAAATAGAATTTTATATTTATTCTTCTATCGGTTTTTCCAAAGTCTTTTGGATTTGTTTTTTAGATTTTATAAATAATTTAAATTCTTCAAAATTAATACTTCCATCTTCATCAATATCAACATTTTCAAAATTGTCTAATAAATCAGGAATATTTTCTAATTCGTCAATAGATAATAAAGTATCCTTGTCCTTGTCTAGCATTTTAAATTGCTTCTCAAGATTAATTAAAGATTCTTTTTTTTGAGCAACTACTGTTAATGTTAAAAAAAACATCAAACAATTAACAAAGAAATTTATTTTTTTCATAATTATATTTGTTCTTCTTGATATTCAGTGTTCTCAGTATCTATTTGTTCTTCAATAGTATTGTTAGAATAGTTTTCTTCTTTAAGTGTTTTTTTTGCTTTAAACTCCTCTTGTCTTTTTTTAAAGGCTTTAAATTCTTCTAAAGAAATTTGACTGTCATTGTTAATGTCTATTTTTTTAAATTTCTTTTGTAATTTTTTTCCTTCGAGTTCTTCTATACTAATTTCACCACTTTTGTCTATATCTAATCTTTTAAATACTTTTTCGAGTTTTGGTTTTGGCTTATCTTGTGCAAATCCTTTTGTTGTTATTGATACTGATGTTACTACTATTGTTAATATGATTGATTTTAAATTTTTCATTTTTTATGTTAATTGTTAAACTTTTACTATTTTAAAAGTTTAGGGTTTGTTTTATATTTTAAAATCAGAATTTTATCACCTCAAGTCTGTTCTTTTAGTATTTTATTATTTAAATAATTTACACGTGATGTTTAAAAAGACCTATATCATCTATATTATTTTAATTGTTTAACATATATTTTATATTACTCGGGTTTAAAAGTTTTGTTTATGCTTATATCATCAATGTCAAAATATTCATCCTCATCATAAGCTTCTATTGCTGTTGCTAATTTGTGATTAATTTTAACTAAATATTTAGTGTCATTAGTAACAATTTCGAGTGCCTCTATGGTTTGATTGTTGATGTTTTTAAATTTAATAATATCACTATCCTCATAGCCGTCAGGAAACTTTTCTACGACTAAAGCTAATATCTCTGGTGTTAATTTTTTAAAATCGATTATAATATTTTTCATGATATGTGAAAATTACATGTCTAACAAATAAGCAAATATTAAAGGAGCTACAATAGTTGCATCACTTTCTATAATAAATTTAGGAGTGTCAATATCTAATTTACCCCATGTAATTTTTTCATTGGGTACTGCTCCAGAATAAGAGCCATAACTGGTTGTAGAATCACTTATTTGACAGAAGTAACTCCAAAAAGGAGTATCTGTTTTTTCCATATCTTGATACAACATAGGAACTACACATATTGGAAAATCTCCTGCAATTCCTCCTCCTATTTGAAAAAATCCGATGCCATGTTCTGAATTTTCGCTATACCAATCTGCTAACATGGTCATGTATTCTATTCCCGATTTTACAGTACTTGCTTTTAATGCTCCTTTCATTACGTAGCTAGCAAAAATATTTCCCATGGTACTGTCTTCCCAACCAGGAACTATTATAGGTAAATTTGCTTTTGCAGCAGCATACATCCAACTGTCTTTTAAATCTATTTCGTAGTATTCTTCTAAAACACCAGAAAGTAACATCTTGTACATAAATTCATGCGGAAAATAGCGTTCTCCTGCTTCATCAGCATCTTTCCAAATTTTATAAATATGCTGTTGCAATCTTCTAAAGGCTTCTTCTTCTGGAATGCAAGTATCGGTTACTCTATTTAAACCTTTTTCTAACAATTCAAATTCTTGTTCAGGTGTTAAATCACGATAATTGGGTACGCGTTTGTAATGACTATGTGCTACGAGATTCATAATATCCTCTTCTAAATTGGCTCCTGTACAAGAGATAATATGAACCTTTTTTTGACGAATCATTTCTGAAAAAATCTTTCCTAGTTCTGCTGTACTCATAGCTCCGGCTAAAGAAACCAACATTTTTGCTTTGTTGTTTAGTTGGGTTTCGTAAGCTTTTGCTGCATCTACTACAGTAGCTGCGTTAAAATGTAGATAATATTTTTCTATAAACTGAGAAATGGCTCCTTTATTAGTCATGATTTAGTTCTTTGAATTTTGTTACTATTTTTTTCTTTTCTTTTTTTTGATAAAAATTGTCTTCTTCATCTGCATCTACGTTTTCAAATTTATAAGAAAGCATTTTATAGTATAATTTTGCAGCTGCAAAATTAGATGCTTGACTATGATTGTTAGGGCAAAGCTCTACAATATCAAACCCTACGACATTTTTTTCGGTAAATACTTTTCTTAAAAACTCTAAAGTTTCATACCATAACATTCCGCCAGGTTCAGGAGTTCCTGTAGCAGGCAATATAGAAGGGTCTAACGCATCTAAATCAAAGGTGATGTATACATTATCAGTCATCGTATCCAAAGCATTTGTCATCCAATATTCGTTGGTAATTATATCTTCTGCAAAAAACACATTGTCATTATTCATTACTGTTTTTTCAGAAGCATCCATACTACGAATTCCTACTTGTACTAAATTGGTATTTTGACTAGCCTCATACATAGCACAAGCATGGTTGTAGGGTGTTCCTTCATATTGTTTGCGTAAATCTGCATGTGCATCTATCTGCAAGACTGTCAAGTTGTTAAAACACTCATTAAAAGCTCTAATAGCTCCTATAGAAATAGAATGTTCTCCTCCAAAAAGAGTTACAAATTTATTTCTTATAATTTGCGATTTTGTATAGGTATATACCTCGTTTACCATGGTTTTTGGGCTGGTTAATAAGGCAAGAGGCGGTGTTAAATAAATTCCGTTTTTATATACTTCGCTTTCGGTTTCTATATCATACAATTCCATGTTTTCGGATGCTTCTAAAAATGCTTCAGGTCCTTTATCTGCACCTTTTCCCCATGTACTTGTTCCATCAAAAGGAACAGGAATTAATACTATTTTTGCTTTGTCAGAGCTTGCATATTCTGCTGGAATTCCAGCGTATGTTTTTTCAGTTTTCATTTTAACTACTTTTTAGTTACAATCATCAATGTTTCTAAAAGACATTAATAATATCTGTACTTAATTTTTAATATTGATTTACAATTTGATGTATCATTTTTTGACTTTCATTAGCCTCTAATACAGCATCGTTTATACGATAATCGTATCCTAAAATAGATAGTAATTGTTCTGATGTTTGTTGTTCTGCAAATAAAGAAGTGATAATGTTACCATCTTTATCTTTATCAATTAAAATATGTTTAGGTGTAGGTATTAAACAGTGTTGTAAGCCTCCAAAACCACCAATAGTTTCTTGGTAAGCCCCAGTGTTAAAAAAGCCTATATACAAAGGTTTTTCCTCGCTAAATTTAGGTAAATAAATAGCATTCATGTGTTGTTCACTGTTGTAATAATCATCACTATCGCAAGTTAAACCTCCTAATAAAACACGTTCATACTCTTTATCCCAACCTGTTATTGGGAGCATAATAAAACGTTTATTAATAGCCCATGTATCTGGTAAAGTGGTAATAAAAGATGAATTAATCATGTTCCACTTTTCTCTGTCGTTTTGTTTTTTTTGATACAATACCTCGTAAATTGCTCCTCCGCTTTCTCCTACAGTAAAACTTCCAAATTCTGTAAAAATATGAGGAACAGCTACCCCTTCTTCATCGCATATTTGTTGAATTTGATTCACAATCTGATCAACCATATACGCATAGTCATAATCAAAAGCTAAGGAGTTTTTGATAGGAAATCCTCCTCCGATATTTAAGCTATCCAAACTTGGACATACTTTTTTTAAGCTGGTATACACTTTCATACATTTTAACAACTCGTTCCAATAATACGCGGTATCTCTAATTCCTGTGTTGATAAAAAAGTGTAACATTTTAAGTGTTACTTTTGGATTTTCCTTAATTTGGTGCTCGTAGAAAGGCACAATATTTTTATACCCAATTCCTAACCTTGAAGTATAAAACTCAAATTTAGGTTCTTCTTCCGATGCGATTCTAATACCAATGTTGTACGAATCGTTAATCTCTTCGCTTAACAAATCTATTTCCGCATAATTATCAATAATTGGAACACAATTTTTGTGTCCTCCATTAATTAATCTGGCAATATTGGTAATGTACTCAGCACGTTTAAACCCATTACTAATAATAAAAGTATCGTCTGTTATTTTTCCTTGAGCCTTTAAATTTTCTACAATATTAATATCAAAAGCAGAGGATGTTTCTATGTGCACATCGTTTTTTAACACTTCATCTAGCACGTGTTTAAAATGCGAACTTTTGGTACAATAGCAATAATTATAACTTGCTTTGTAGTTGTTTTTTTCTATAGCAGTTTTAAACCAATTTTTTGCTCTGTTAATATTTTCAGATATTTTAGGCAAGTAGGTAAACTTTAAGGGTGCACCATATTTTTCTATAAGTTCCACTAAATCAACCTTATGAAAATTTAATTTATTTTCGTTTAGGGCAAATTCTTCTTGTGGAAAATCAAAAGTTTGATCGATTAGATCAAAGTATTTTGTTTTCATTTTGTATGTAATAAAATAGTTAAAAGGTATAAATAGGTTTAATAACCTAAGCGATATAACTGAAACTACTTAAATACGGATAATAAATACAGTGGATGGAACAAATTTAGAGTATTCCAAAATACGGAAAGTGGTATTCATTTTAGAAGTCAGCCTGAGAATTCGGTTCCCAATCCCTTGGGCAGCTTTTGGAGTAGACTTCTTTATGCTCCTAAGCCCGAATCTGAAAATAGTTTTCATTTGATAAATTGGCAATGCGTCACTTTTAAGACTCATTATGATAGCAAACATAAACAAAAAATAAATATAACAAAGTAAAAAAATGTTTGTTGGGAGTTTTTTTTACAATGCTTTATCAAACTATATTTTTTCACAAAATAGTACTATTTGTTCTTCGTACTTATTGGTTGTAAAAAATAAATACAAATTTCCACCTTCTTTAAGTCCTGTTTTTTTTCGAATGTTGGCTACACTTTCTTTAAAGTTTCGTGTAGTAATATTGGCTTTTTTGGTGGGAATTCTTTTTAAGATTTGCTTTTTGTTATAGGGTATGCTCTCTAAAATTTTAAAACATCTACCAGGAAAGTCTACTAAATTTTTATGGGTGTATAAATGTGAATGTTGATGTATTTTGGATAGATTTAATTGCTGTGCTAAGGCATAAAAACCTCCTGATTTTAAAATAGCTGCGTTGGGTTCAAATAAAAAATCTAAAGGTTCAGAAGTTTGGTATTCATAATTTTGCTGATAGGTAAACTTGAATTCTTGAATTTTATCTGTAAGATTTATTGCCTGTATGGTAATGTTTTCGGAGTAATCTTTTTCGATGTGTACCAATACCTCTTTCACTTCGCTTTTTAGTGCAACTACATATATTTCTTTTACATACTTTAGTTCCTTAATACAACTGCTAATGTCTATTAAAGGAGAGTTTTTAATAAGAATATGATTGCTTTTCTCTAACAATTGATCTAAATGTAAAGGTATATTGGGCAAACAATCTTTTAATAAAAATACTTTTCCTTTGAGTTCATCTCTTCGGGAAGGATCTACATAAATCCAATCGTATGTTTTGGTATTGTTGATGATCAATGAAATTCCATCTCCAGAATAATTGATGATGTTGGAAGTGTTAAATTGCTGAACATTGTGTTTTACAATATCAGAAAGATGATTATTTAACTCGCAGTGTATTACTTCTGCAAAGTTTTTAGCAAAGGCCCAACAATCTACACCGTACCCTCCTGTAATATCTATAATAGTGTTTCCTTCTATTAAATTGGTTTTGTACAAAGCGGTTTGTTCAGAAGAAGTTTGCTCTATATTTAGTTTGTTAGGATAATAAACGTTCGGATGTTGAAACCAGTGAGGTAGTTTTTTTTCTGATTTTTTTTTAGCTTCTATCTGTTCTACCAATTCAACAATAGAAATATTAGGAAAAGGAGATCCTTTTAAAACCAGTTTGGTGATGTCTGTTTTTAAATGTGTATTTATAAATTGTTGAACTTCTGGATGTAAAATTTCTAAATTCAACTTAAATATTTTTGGTTAACAGTTTTACGGCTTGGTACTTGTTAAAAAATTCTTTTGCAATTACTTTAATAGCTGTATAGGCAGGAATAGATATGACCATACCTAGAATACCAAATAGGTTTCCAAAGATTAAAATCACCAAGAAAATTTCTAAAGGATGTGATTTGATACTCTTAGAAAAAATTAAAGGTTGACTTACAAAATTATCAATAAGTTGAGCAATTAAATACCCACCCATAATGTATAGAGAATTGGGTAAAATTTGTGTTTCAAAATCTAAGTTAAGGTTATTGGTGGTGGCCAAAATGAACATAATGATTCCTCCAATTAAGGGCCCGATATAGGGGATAAGATTGAATAAAGCACATAAAAGAGCAATAATAATGGCATTTTCAATATCAAAAACGATAAGAATAATGCTGTAAATGGTAAATAAAACACCAATCTGAATGATAAGTCCCACAAAGTATCTGGATAATAAATCTTTAATGGTTTCTAAAGATCTTGCTGCGTCAATAATATATTGTTTAGGAATAAGTGCAAAGGTTCCTCTAGATAAAATTTTAGCATCTAGCATAAAAAAGAAAGTAATAAACAACACAGAAAATAAGCCCATACTAAAAGAACCTAGCTTACTTAAAATAATATTTAAAATATTAGGAATGTTTTTAATGCTAGGAATAAAATCTATGTTTTTTGTCTTTTCTAGAATATCAATATGATGAAAGCGTAAAAAACTATTGATTTCCTTACTTAATTTATCAAGATTGTTTTTAAATGCATCAGAATTTAAAAGAGCAATGTTTTCACTTTGTTTGCTAATTAAAGGTGTAAAAGCATTAAAAACAAGTGCGGTAAATAGGCAATAAATTAAAATAGTAATTACCACGGCTAAGGTGTTGTTTAATTTTAATTTACGGGTTAAAAATTGAACACCAGGTCTAGAAATTAAGGCAAGTATGGCAGAAATAACAATGTATACAATAATGGTTTGTATTTGTATAAAAAACCAAAGTAGTAATAAACAACCTACTACAATAGCAAGTGTTCTAAGCAGTCCGTTACTAATTGTTTTTGCGGTCATAATTTTGTAGGTATTGAGTGCAAAAGAGTTGTAGCTCGTTAAAAAATAGCGTAAAATCTTGTTCAAAAATAAGATAATTATCTTCTAAGTCTACTACAGCTTCATTCATTTTAGACATTCCTTTGGTTCTTACATTCATGTCATGTAAAATACTGGCAATCCCTAATAAGTTTCGGTACATATATAACCAGTTTTGTTGTGTCATATAAGGCAGTAAGTGCTGAGTTTTAGGAGGGAGGATGTTATAATTTTGTTGCAATAAAGCATAAATGCCTTTGCTGTAATTGTAAAGAGGAATGTTGGAGTACGTAGTCCAGTTTTTGGCTAAAAAATGATCGTAAATAATATCAATAACAACTCCTTTGTAGAGTCTGTATTTATCGTGTAAACGTCTTTTACTCTGTCTAAAAATAGGATGCTCGTCTGTAAAGGTATCAATAGCTCTGTGCATTTTAATTCCAAACTGAATATCTTTAGAGAAAATATCAATTTTATTTCCTTTAATACTATCGGCAATAAAATTTCCTATGATAATTTCAGGATGCGTGTTTGATAAATATAAGTGAGCAAGAAAATTCATGTACAATAGAAAAGGTGATACTAAAGTTAACATAAAAAAGCGTTTTGCAAGTGCAAAACGCTTTTTTATGAGGTATATATTGCCATTTGTTAGTTACTTAACATCACAGGCATTACTAACATGGTAATTTGTTCTCCTTCTTCTGTACCATCAGCGGGAGTTAAAATTCCGGCTCTGTTAGGTAAAGACATTTCTAAAGAAACATTTTCGGAGGATAAATTGTTTAACATTTCGGTTAAAAAACGAGAATTAAAACCAATTTCTAAATCATCTCCTTGATAATCGCAATTTAAACGTTCGTTTGCTTTGTTAGAAAAATCAATATCTTCCGCAGAGATATTTAATTCTGTTCCCGCCATTTTTAATCGGATTTGGTGGGTCGTTTTGCTAGAGAAAATAGAAACACGTTTAGTAGAACCTAAAAAAGAAGTTCTAGGAATACTTAATCTGTTTGGATTTTCTTTAGGGATTACAGCATTGTAGTTTGGGTATTTTCCATCAATTAATCTACAAACTAAAGATACATTGTCAAAAGTAAATTTTGCATTGGATTCGTTGTAAGAGATAGAAACTTCAGCATCAGAGGTAGCTAAAATTCCTTTTAAAATGTTTAAAGGTTTTTTAGGCATAATAAATTCTGCACTTTCTTCTGCTTGTACATCGGTACGCGTGTATTTTACCAACTTGTGAGCGTCTGTAGCTACAAACGTTAGATTATCGGTGCTAAATTGAAAGAAGACTCCACTCATTACAGGTCTTAAATCATCGTTACCTGTAGCAAAAATAGTTTTAGAAATAGCGTTGGCTAATACGCTTGCAGGAAGTAAGGTAGTGCTTGGGTTTTCTAAAGAAACTGCTTTTGGAAATTCACTACCATCAAAATAAGGCATTCCGTAGTTTCCTTGTTCAGAGGTAATTTCTACTTCGCTATTCCCTTCAATTTTAAATGTTAAAGGTTGGTTGGGTAGTGTTTTTAGGGTATCTAGTAAAATTCTAGAAGGGACTGCTATAGAACCTTCGTTGTCAGATTGCACTTCTATGGTAGTAGACATCGTAGTCTCTAAATCCGAAGCCGATATTTTTAGTTCGTTTTCACTTAATTCAAATAAGAAATTATCCAAAATAGGTAGTGTGTTACTGGTACTAATAACACCACTTAAAACTTGCAACTGCTTTAACAATTGAGAGCTTGATACTATAAATTTCATAGGTTATGTTGTATGTAATGATACATTGTTCAAGTAGCTAATATAGCAGGAAAAGGATAGGTTTCAAAGAAATGTTTTAAACATAATTTGGTAAAGTGTTAATAACCTTTTGTTTAATATTTAAACTTTCTGTAATAAAAATTAAGCAAGGCAAAAATTAAAATGAACAAAGGAGGAACGGTGAGGTTCATCACTTGCCACTTGGTTTTTTCTTTAAAGGCTTTAGGTCTATTTATCGTATCAATAGTAATGTTTTTGGCTTTTAATTGTATGGCTCCAGCATCGTTTACTAAATAATTTACACTGTTCATTAAAAACTCTTTGTTGGCATAATAGGCTTTGGTCCATTTGTCTAATCCTAATTCTAGCGGCTTTCCTTTGCTTATTTGGTTACTACTAATATCTCCATCTGCAATTACCATCATTTTACCTTGTTGGATGTTTGCTTTAAAGTTTGTTTTAAAAGGTTGTATTCTATTTTTGTAAGCAGACTTAAAATTACCTTCTAACAATATTCCTAGTATTTGTGTTCCTTTATTATAAGTTTTAATGTCTGCATTTTTAGTAATGCTTGCCAAAGAAATAACATTAGGGACAGTTTGTGTTTGGCTTAATTTTGAACTTTGTAGGACTACTGTTTTTTTAATAGCTGGATTTAAAGTGTCTATACTATTTGCAAACTCTACTTTTACGTCTCCAACGTTTTTATTAATAACATGTTGATTGTTGGTTTTTATTAAAGGATAAAAGTTCCATAAAAATTCATCAAACTGTGTTTTGTTACCTACTTTACCTACGGCTAAAGGAATTTTAGCTGCATACAAATCTTTGACCAATGTTTTGTGAATTCGCACTCCGTAATTAAACAAGTAATCGGTTAAATTTAAATCTCTTTGGTAAGCTAGTACTTTACCGTTTTGCATTAAACTATCTTTAGGCGTGTGTACCATGTCTAACAACCAAAGTAGTTTTCCACCATTCATGGTGTATTGATCTAGCGTAAATTTCTCTTCCTCGGTAAAAGCTTCCGTAGGTTTGGTAACAATGGTTACATCGTAATCGTTTAAAAGCTTTAATGTTTTTTGGGGTTGTGATGCAACAGAATCTAAGGTAAAAGGAGCTAGAAAGTAATTTTGTCCTAGGGTTTTTAAAAAATCATATTGGTAAATATCTTTAATCTCTCCATTCCCTTTTAAAATGGCTATTTTTTTCTCTTTTTTAGAGGTTATTTTTTGCAGTGCGTTCGTAAAAGCAAATTCTAAGTTTTGAATAGAATTTTCTATTTGAGAATTCTGATCGCCAAAAGAAGAGTTTTTTAGCAAATTAATAGGTGTTGATTTTTTTCCGACTTTGGCAATTGCCCATGGAAAAATAATACTTTCGGATACTTTTCCATCTTCTTGCACGGTAAGTCTACTAGGAGCAAGTCCTTGCTTGGCTAGTATTTCTTCTTTTCCTTTGGTGTTTACAAATCTGAATTTAATACGATGGTTGTACGTTTTAAAATCGTTGAGTATGTATTTGGTTTCATTGCTTAATCTTTCAAAATCAAAAGGCAAATCTCCAGTTAAATATACAGTAATAAAAACATCAGTATCTATTGTTTTTAATAACGTTTTAGAAGTGTTGGATAGGCTGTATTTCTGATCTTTGGTAAAATCAAATCGAATGTTAAATTGAGATACCAAAACATTGATGAACACAAAACCTAATAGCAGTAAAATGTGTTTTTTATACTTAGTCATTGTCTAGTTTTAATTTGGTGAAACCTAAAAAAAGAAAGCTTAAAGAAATAAAATAAATCACATCTTTTACATCAATAACACCTCTACTAATACTGTTAAAATGCTGAGGAATTCCTAATGTGTTAAAACCACTATTGGATGTTGCAGAAATGTTTTCTAAGGCAGAAAAACTAAAATACAATACCATATTTATAAGTACGCTAATGATAAACGCGGTAATGTTGTTTTTAGTAATGATAGAACTAAAAATACCAATAGCAATGTAAGTAGCTGCTAATAGTAACAAACCAAAATAAGAACTAAAAGTGCTCCCTAAATCAATATTTCCAATGGGGTTTCCTAATTGGTACACACTTATCACAAATAAAACTGTAGGCAATAGCATGATGAAGACAATAACGATGTAAGCTAAAAATTTACCCAACACAATGTTTAGGTGTTTGATAGGTAGTGTTTTTAGAATTTCTATAGTTCCTATGTTTTGCTCATCTGCAAAACTTTTCATGGTAATGGCAGGAATTAAAAAGGCAAATACCCAAGAGCTGTTGGTAAAAAAAGAATTTAAATTGGCAAAGCCTGTGTAAAGAATGTTACTATACCCTTTAAAAACCCAAAGTAACAATGCGTTTATAATTAAAAAAGAAACGACTAATAAGTATCCGACTAGGTTGTTAAAGAAAGATTGTAATTCTTTATTAAAAATAGCTTTCATGTTAGGTAGTGGTTGTTTTTTCAAATTCAACAGTAATGGCACTTCTGTAATCTAATCCTAAAAGGCTAGAAGCCCCACCTACGGTTTGTAAATTACTTTTGTAAATAGCAATTTCTAAATGTTGACTAGAATTAAAAATGGCTAATTTACTACCCGCCGAGTTTCTTTCGTGAATTGGCAGTTCAAAATTAACAATATCACTGTATTTATTTAGCACTTTTTTAAAGGTGTATCTGCTGGCAGAAATGGTGAAACTTCTTCCTTTACCTACCTGATTGAATAATTCTTTGGTGATGTTGGTAATTACGTTTCCATAATTATCAATATAAATAACAGAGCCAATAATTTTTGTTTCTGATACAATTTGAGGTTGCATTTCTACCGTTTTGGTGATCTCAAGTAAAGGTTTTCCAATAACCTCTAGCGTTCCACCTCTTGCAATATGACAAGCAACATTCACAAAAACATCCAAGACAGAAAAGCTAGCCTCTACACGATCGTGAATATTGATTTCTACAATTTTAGTAGGATTTATTTCCGAAGCAATGATTGATAAAATTCCATTGTTAGAACAAATAAAATACTGACCGTCTAACAGCAATGCAATGTGCTTGTTTTCTGGGTTAAATTCAGAATCTACCCCAACGATATGAATGGTCCCTTGAGGAAAACTTTTATACGCGTTTTTTAAAATATAAGCAGTCTCTGTAATACTAAAAGGGGTGATTTCGTGAGAAATATCTACAATAGTAGTCTCGGGTAATAAATTGTAAATGGCTCCTTTTACCGCAGCTACAAAGTGATCTTTTCTTCCGAAATCCGTAGTTAAAGTAATTAATGCCATATACAGACTACTATCTTGTTTTTTAATAATTATTCTAAGCAAATTTACAGAATTGTAAATGATAATTGTGTACTTTGTAGCTGCAATTTATAAACAGTTTTTTAATTTGAATGAACGCTTAATTACCCTAGAAGAAGTAAGTCCTATAGACTTTTTTGGATCTAATAATTCCAATATTAATGTGATAAAATCATATTATCCAAAGTTAAAATTGGTGGTAAGAGGTAACACGATTAAAGCTTACGGAGAGGCTATTATTTTAGACGATTTTGAACAAAAAATAGAAATTTTGGTTCATTATTTGGCTAAATACAACAAGTTAGATGAGGTAAGTATTGAACAATTGTTATTGTCTTCAAGCAAAGAATTAGCTAAAAAGCAAAATTTTGAAGAAGTGTTGGTGCACGGAGTTGGCGGAAACCAAATAAAAGCACAAACACTCAATCAAAAAAATATGGTAAAAGCTATGGCTACTAACGATATGCTATTTGCTACAGGACCTGCAGGAACTGGTAAAACTTATACTGCGGTAGCCATGGCGGTAAGGGCTTTAAAAGAAAAAGAAGTAAAGAAAATTATTTTAACAAGACCAGCGGTAGAGTCTGGAGAAAACTTAGGTTTTTTACCAGGGGATATGAAAGAAAAATTAGATCCTTATATGCAGCCTTTGTACGATGCTTTGCGAGATATGATTCCTGCAGAAAGATTAGCATCTCATATGGAAAAAGGAATTATACAAATAGCTCCTTTGGCTTTTATGCGTGGAAGAACATTGGATAATGCTTTTGTGATTTTAGACGAAGCTCAAAACACCACCCATCAGCAAATGAAAATGTTTTTAACCCGAATGGGAAAAAGAGCTAAGTTTGTTATTACAGGAGATCCAGGGCAAATAGATTTACCAAGAAAACAAGTATCGGGATTAAAAGAAGCGTTGCTAGCTTTAAAAAATGTAAAAGGAATTGCTCAAGTGTTTTTAGATGGAAAAGATGTGATTCGTCATCGTTTGGTAAAAGAAATTATTACTGCTTATAAGAGCATTGAAACAGAGTAATATATATAGTGTGATTAGATAGGAGAAGTTAGTTGTTAGAACTGTGTGTAAACAATAAAAAAATTATGCTGACTCTTTAATACTAAATTATTTGAACTAAAATCTATATTCTCGGATTTAGATTCTAACTACTTTCATCTAAAACCCTATTTTTGCAACAAATTAAATCATAAGATGAGCAATACAATTAACGATACTAATTTTAACTTTCCAGGACAGACGGCTGTTTACAAAGGAAAGGTTCGTGAAGTATATACGGTGAACGAAAAGTTAATCATGATTGCATCAGACAGACTTTCTGCATTTGATGTAATTATGCCAAAGCAAATTCCTTACAAAGGACAAATTTTAAATCAAATTGCTGCTAAAATGCTAGAAGCAACTAAAGATATTTGTCCTAACTGGGTGTTAGGTACACCTGATGAAAACGTAACGGTTGGTTATGCTTGTGAGCCATTTAAAGTAGAAATGGTGGTACGTGGTTATTGTACAGGACATGCGTGGAGAACCTATGCAAGTGGAGAAAGAGTGTTATGTGGTATTACCATGCCAGAAGGTTTAAAAGAAAACGATCCGTTTCCAACACCTATCATTACCCCAACGACCAAAGCAGACTTGGGAGATCATGACGAAGATATCTCTAGAGAAGCTATTTTGGCAAATGGAATTGTATCCGAAGAAGATTACAAACAATTAGAAGCTTATACATTGGCTTTGTTTAAAAAAGGAACAGAGTTAGCTGCAGACAGAGGATTGATTTTGGTAGATACCAAATACGAATTTGGAAAAACAGCAGACGGTACCATTGTAGTGATAGATGAAATCCATACACCAGATTCTTCTCGTTATTTTTATGCAGAAGGATATCAAGAAAGACAAGACAAAGGAGAGGCTCAAAAACAATTGTCTAAAGAATTTGTTCGTCAATGGTTGTTAGAAAATGGATTTCAAGGAAAAGAAGGACAACAAATTCCTGAATTAACCGAAGAAAAAATAGAGGAAATATCAAATAGATATATTGAGTTGTATGAACAAATTACAGGAGAGAAGTTTGTGAAAGCAGATATTTCTAACGTATTAACTAGAATAGAGAAAAACGTAACTGTATTTTTAGCAAAGTAATATTTTTAATTTTCTTAATTACAAAACCTCAAGGCAACTTGGGGTTTTGTAATTAAGAAAAAGGATATGTTGTAAAAGTTAGCTGTAAAAAAGGAAAGCATAATCGTTAGAATGTGTATTTTTGAGTTCTCGGAATTTTACTATTATTGATGATATAAAATAATGGATGAACAGTTCTACTAAAATCAGATAATAAATAGTAATTAAAGTTTATTTATGGCCCTTCAAAATATTGATACATACAATTATAAAGATATCTTTTCTTTAAGTACGGTTAATTTTGAGAATGCTTGTGTGTTTCATAAACCTGAACAAGTAGATATGTATAGTGTCTATTGGATTAAAGAAGGGAAAGGAACCTATTATATAGATTTTAAAAAATATGATTTTCAAGATAACGTGGTTTTCTTCTTATCTCCAGGTCAAGTGTTTTCTATAGATTCAGAAAAAATTAAAACTGCATACAAAATAAATTTCACTAAAGATTTTTATTGTATTCAGACACATGACAAAGCAGTTGCATGCAATGGAGTTCTGTTTAACAATGTATACGAAACTCCTTTTGTAAAACCTTGTGAAAAAGATGTTGAAAAATTAACATTTATTTTAAATAATTTAGAGGAAGAGTTTAAAAGAGAAGATGTTGCTCAGTACGATATGTTACAATCGTACTTAAAACAATTCATTATTTTATCAGTAAGAATACAAAAAGAAGTATCTCCAGTTAAAAACGATGTAGAAACAAAGTTGTTTAAAGATTTTAGTTTGCTGGTAGAGCAGAATTATAAAAAAATGCATTCGGTAACAGATTATGCAGAAAGATTAGGTTTGTCTCCAAAATCGTTAACTAAAAACTTTCATAGAGTAGGAGTGCAATCTCCAAGTGATTTTATTAAAGATAGAATTTTACTAGAAGCCAAACGTATGCTTTTATATACCAATGTAACGGTAAAAGAAATTGCATACGATTTAGGTTATAATGATGCTGCTTACTTTACTCGTTTTTTTACCAAAGCAGAAAACAAGTCTCCTTTGCAGTTTAGAAAGAGTGATGTGTTTAATAAATAGATAATATATTTTAATTGTCTTTTGTAGTTAAGATTAAGTTTTAAGAATTGTCGTTTCAAGTGGTTTTTGATAAAAATTGTATCGAAAAGTCAATTTTAAAACAAAAAGAAAGGTGTCTTAACATAAAAAATCACCGAATTTCATTCGAAAGAACATACTTTTTTTGAGTATAGAACAAACATTCATGGTACTTTTTATTTGTTTTTAGAGTTAATTTTTAAAAGCTCTTTTCTTGTAAATCATAATTAAAAACAAGAAATAAATAGACTCCAATTACTGAGAACTTTTGTCCATTTTTTTAGCTTGATATGTGTTGCATCTTTGCAGTGTCAATAAGACATAATATAACAACACATCATTAAAAAATAGAATTATGAGTACAAGAATTAAAACCTTAGATCCAAAAACAACAACAGGAGAAGCTAAAGAATTATTTGAAGCAGTAGAAAATAAATTAGGATTTATACCTAACTTAATTAAAGTGTTTGGAAATTCGCCAGCAACATTAAAAAGTTACTTGTCTTTAGGAGAATTAACAGCAAGTGGTAATTTTTCTAATAAATTTAGAGAGCAATTAGCATTGGCAATTGCAGAAGAAAACACATGTAACTACTGTTTGTCTGCTCATACTGCTATTGGAGAGATGAATGGATTGAGTGACGAGCAAATTTTA
>CALHCC010000024.1 GCA_937930675.1 uncultured Flavobacteriaceae bacterium | reverse complement strand
GTTTGCACACGCTCTGCTGTTGAATTTTCTGGAAGCACTAACTCAATATCAATACTCAGTAATTGAGCAATCATGGCCAACGCAATTCCTGTATTTCCACTAGTAGCTTCTATCAATTTATCACCATCTTTAATTTCACCTCTATCCAAAGCTCCTTTAATCATACTATAAGCTGCACGATCTTTTACGCTTCCTCCTGGGTTATTCCCTTCTAATTTTAGCAGTAATTTTACGTTAGGATTTGTTACCAGTTGAGTACTTTCCACCAACGGAGTATTTCCTATATAATCTAATAATTTTTTATACATATCTGCTCTTAATTAAACGTGTAACTCACTTTAAAATTGGTAATTCCAGTACTTAATTTCCAAGTATTGGTTAATTTTTGTTGTTCTTCTTGTTCATAAACACCACTTAAATAACGATCAATACTGTTTACCGTAATAAACCCAAAGAATGTTCCCAAAGCTACATCCGAAAACCAATGGGCTCCGTTAAGTAATCTAGAAACAGGAGTAATAGCACCTAAAGAATACAACCCTACTTTAGCCCAAGTATTATCTATTTGACTAGCCAAACTATGCGTAAATATAGCAGCTACCATAGAATGCCCTGAAGGAAAAGAGTGATAAGCAGCTAGTGGGCTGAATGGTTTATACGAGCCAGGTGTTGCACCTTCTGTGCCAGGTCTGGCTCTACCTACGATTGTTTTGATACTAGATTGCAAAAACCCTCCTGCTGCAATGGATGACATTAATAAAATCCCTGCTTTTTTAATTTTTGTTTTCTTAGAGAAATATCCATAAGTATACAAACCACTAGAAATAAGAACTGCTCCGAAAGGTCCTCCATATGCATCTCCAAAAACTCTAACTGTTTTTGGGACATCGTTTTCAATAGCTCTAAACTCAGGGTTTAAGTCTTCATCTGCAAAAGTAAGTGCTGTATAAGTCCCTGCCACTAAACCCAGTTGTAGCCACTGCTTTTTTTTCCATTTTAAAGGAGCTTTGTAAAAATGCACAATTCCTTTCCAAGTATATCCAAAATCTTTTGCTGCAGATTGTTTATGTACCGCACTTTCTAAAGAGTGCTGAGCTTGTATATGAACACAAGTAAATATACAGATTAATAGTGTTACGTTTTTTAGTTTTTTCATAGTCTTAGTCTTATCGAGGTTTTATGTGAGATTCAATAGTATTATAGACTACCGAGTTATTAGGTACAGATTTAGTGACCCATACGTTTCCTCCAATAATAGAATTTTCTCCTACTACGGTTTCTCCTCCTAAAATAGTAGCATTTGCATAAATACAAACATAACTTTTAACTGTAGGATGTCTCTTAGTATCTTGCTTATCTTTACTTACGCTTAAAGCTCCTAAAGTAACTCCTTGGTAAATTTTAACAAAAGGCTCTATAATACATGTTTCTCCTATAACAATACCTGTAGCGTGATCTATAAAAACAGGCGATTTAATGGTAGCTCCTGGATGAATATCCGTTCCCGTTAATCGGTGTGCATATTCACTCATTAAACGTGCAAACAAAAACAAACGGAGTTTGTAAATTTCGTTACTCAAACGATGAATAGCAATGGCATAAAACCCTGGATATGCAAAATAAATTTCTTCTACACGTCTTGCAGCAGGATCCGACTCCATAAAATAAGCTGCATCTTTATTTAAATCTTTTAAAATATTGGGAAGACTGTTTGCAAAATTTATCCAAGATTTATCGCATACTTCTTTGGTAGACAAGCACGATATTTTAGCTGCTTTTTTAAACAATATTTCTAGTTCACTAAAACCTTGAGTCAAATCAATACGATCATCAAACAAAACATTAAAAATTTGCTTCGTAAAATCTTCTACACTAGTTTTTACGGCATAGTTTAAATTTGTGCTCTTTCTAATACCTTGTAACTCTTTTATAATATCTTTCATACCTTGTTATCAGATGATAAAAATAAACATTCAACTTCTTTATTAAAAAAAATGTTGTTGTATCTTTTGGGTGATGGTTTTTGCAAGTTTGTATTTAGATTCTATAGTCCAGCCTGCAATATGAGGGGACAAAAGTACACGTTCGCTAGTAATTAAATATTGAAAGGCTTTAGGTAATTTATCATTTTCAAAAAGATTTTCAAACGAGAGTTTTTCATACTCTAAAACATCTAAACACGCTCCTAAAATTGTACCTTGTTCTAATCCAGCAACCAAATCATCGGTAACAATAGCAGTACCTCTTGCTGTATTTATAATGTAAAACGGTTTGGCAAATCCATTAATAAATGTACTATTTACCATTTTATAAGATTGTTTAGTATGAGGTGTATGAATACTTAAAACATCTGCTTTCTTTTGTAGCTCCTGTAAACTTACTTGTTTACAATTTTTATCTCCTACGTTTTCTTTTATATCATAACACAACACTTCACAGTCAAAACCTTTTAATTTTTTAGCAAAAGCTTTTCCCATGTTTCCATAACCTATTAAGCCAACCGTTTTCCCTTCTAATTCCAATCCTCTATTTGGCTCTCGTAACCATGTACCGTTTCTTATTTCTAAATCGGCTCTTTTAATATTGTTAAACAGGCTTAAAAGCATACCTAAAGCATGTTCTCCAACAGCATTTCTATTTCCTTCTGGAGCTGCAATAAGTTTTATGCTTTTAGCTTTAGCACAATCAACGTCAATACTCTCCAATCCTGCTCCTACTCTTGCTATAAATTTTAAATTACTTGCTGCATTAATAAACGTTTTATCTATGTTAAACCTACTACGTATTACAATACCATCGTATAAATGAATTTTAGCTTCAATATCTTGCTTAGAGGAAGTATAATCTTCGTGATTTTCACATCCTAATGCAATTAAATCTTCTTTTAAAACAGCGTGATTGGTATCAATATGAAGTATTTTCATATTCTTAATATATGGTTTAATTATTCCTCCTAAATTTAGTGATCGATAAAAAACATCAATCTCTTAATATTGTTCAGATTCGTTTGGAAAGTTTAATGATTTTACATCTGCAGTATATTGTTTTACTGCACTCGTCATATCATCAAACAAGTTTAAATACCTTCGTAAAAATCTAGGATGAAATTCATGTGTCATCCCCAACATATCATGGCTCACTAATACTTGTCCATCTACATGGGCTCCTGCTCCAATTCCTATTACAGGGATCGTTAATTTTTCTGCTACTGTTTTAGCTAATTTTGCTGGAATTTTTTCTAAAACCAGAGCAAAACATCCTTTAGATTCTAAAAATTGAGCATCTTCTATTAATTTTTTAGCTTCTGCTTCTTCTTTAGCTCTTACTGTGTAAGTTCCAAACTGATAAATAGATTGTGGTGTTAATCCTAGGTGCCCCATCACAGGTATCCCCGCTTGTATAATTCTAGACAAAGCGTTTTCTATTTCCATTCCACCTTCTACTTTAACTGCATGGGCTCCAGATTCTTTCATGATTTTAATAGCAGAACGCAACGCTTCTTTAGAATCTGATTGATAACTCCCAAAAGGAATATCTACCACTACCAAACTTCTTTTTGCCGCTCTTACCACCCCGCTTGCATGATAAATCATTTGGTCTAGTGTAATGGGTAACGTAGTTTCGTGACCTGCCATTACATTAGAGGCAGAGTCTCCTACTAAAATAACATCTACTCCTGCATTGTCTATAATCTTAGCCATCGTAAAATCGTATGCTGTTAACATGGAGATTTTTTCTCCATTGCTTTTCATATCAATTAACGAATTTGTAGTAACTCTTTTATATTGTTTCTTTGTCGTAGGCATCTTACATCTAAATTATGGGTGACAAATATCTTGTAATTATTTTATTTAATAATGATTAAAGATTTCTTTTTTACAATACATCAAAAGTATATTTACCTTTTTTCATTTGTTTATCGTAAAATAACACAAATTTATCTATTTTTGTACATTGAGAGATGTGTGAAAAATACTGGTTATAAAAATTATATCTTTGCATCTGTTAAAAACCTAAAGAACCCAATGTCTGAAGAACCTATTAAACATTCTCTAAATCCTGATAAATGGATAGACGCTTATGCAGATTATCTTTTTAATTACACCATATCTAGAGTTAGCGATGCTGAAAAAGCTAAAGATTTAGTTCAGGAAACCTTTTTTGCTGGATTAAAGTCTATGAAAAATTTTGAAGGAAAAGCTAGCGAAAGAACTTGGTTAATTTCTATATTAAAAAGAAAAATTATAGATCACTATCGTAAAATTAATTCTAAAAAAGGAAAAGCTGAAATTAGAATGAATTTCTACACAGATGGAGAAAGAGAAGGAGATTGGATTGAAGAAAGAGTTCCTCAAAAATGGAGTGGAGGAGCAGATGCTAATATTGAATCTGAAGAATTAGGGGATACTTTACAACAATGTATTAATAAATTACCCGAGAAATACAGAATGGTTTTTGAAATGAAAACTGTTCAAGGTTTTGAAACAGAAGATATCTGTAATGAACTAGATATTACATCGTCTAACCTATGGGTTATTATCCATAGAGCTAGAACACAACTAAGAAGATGCATGGAAGATAACTGGTTTAAAACATAATATAGAAAAGCCATGGGGAATATAAAAATCACATGTGAAGAGGCTACGACAATTTGTACGAAAACACAATATGGAGAAGCTACACTAGCAGAAAAAGTAAAATTAAATATGCACTTTATGTATTGTAAAATATGTAGAGTATTTACCAAACAAAATGCGCAACTAACAGGGATGTGTGCTTCTATTAAACCTCAGAATGAAGGATTTAGTATGTCTGAAGCAGAAAAATTAAAATTAAAAGAACAAATTAAAGAATTTGAACACTAATTTTAAATGCATTTTTTACCCGAAGCTATAGATCAATATGCCGTTCTTCATTCTCAAAAAGAACCTGAACTTTTACAAGCTTTAAACAATGAGACTTGGCAAACGGTGTTAAACCCTAGAATGTTAAGTGGTGCCTATCAAGGAAGGATTCTTTCCTTGGTTTCTAAACTAATTCGCCCCAAAAACATTTTAGAAATTGGTACCTATACAGGCTACTCTGCTTTGTGTATGTGTGAAGGAATACAAAAAGATGGTATTTTACACACTATTGACAAAAACGAAGAACTATTTGATTTGCAAAAAAAATATTTTGATTTGTCTGACTACGGACATCAAATTATTCAACATACAGGAAATGCATTAGATGTTATTTCTAAAATTGATGAAAAGTTTGATTTGGTTTTTATTGATGCAGACAAATCAAACTACAACCATTATTTTGATTTAATTATTAATAAAATGAACTCCGGAGGGGTTATTTTATCAGATAACGTTTTATGGAGTGGTAAAGTACTAGAAAAAGTAGATAAAAAAGATATCGATACTCAAGCTTTAATAAAATACAATCAAAAAATAAACAACGATATACGAGTAGAAACCGTATTATTACCTATTAGAGACGGACTTACCATTACTCGCGTAAAATAATTTTGATTCCCTATATTAAATCATAGATACATTCCTAGTAATGTTATACATTCGTAACTAAAATGAATGTATCATTAATTCTATGCGTTGGATTCAAAAAAAAACCCCCAATCAACAAGCGATTAACTCTTTAGCAACTCAACTTGGTATTGATCCTGTCTTAACGACCTTATTATTACACAGAGGAATTGATACGTTTGAAAAAGCTAAAGACTTTTTTAGGCCCAACCTCAACCAGCTACACAATCCTTTTTTAATGAAAGACATGCAATTGGCTGTAGATAGAATTTTACAAGCCGTTGCCAATCAAGAAACCATTATGGTTTTTGGAGATTATGACGTAGATGGTACTACTGCCGTTGCATTACTATCATCTTACCTGCTAACCTTGCATCCTAATGTTGTTACATATATTCCTGATAGGTATAAGGAGGGCTATGGTATTTCCTATGCTGGTATTGATTTTGCAGAGGATAATGATATAGAATTAATTATTGCTTTAGATTGTGGAATAAAGGCTGTAGATAAAGTTGAATATGCTAGGCAAAAGAACATTGATTTTATTATTTGCGACCATCATAGACCTGGAGATACAATTCCCAATGCTGTAGCTGTGTTAGATCCTAAACAAAAAGACTGCTTTTATCCTTTTGATGAATTGTCTGGTTGTGGAGTCGGTTTTAAACTAGCACAGGCTATTTCTAATACACTAGAAAATCCGTTTGAAGAATTAATTCCCTATTTAGATTTATTAGCCATAAGTATTGCTGCAGATATTGTTCCTATGAATGGTGAAAATAGAATTTTAGCTTATCATGGGTTAAAAATCATCAACACCCATCCACGTCCTGGAATTAAAGCTATTATTGATACCTTAAATAAATCAACCTTAACCATTACAGATGTGGTATTTACCATTGCTCCTAGAATTAACGCTGCGGGTAGAATGAAACAAGGCATTCATGCCGTAGAATTATTAACAGCAACCGATATAGAACTCGCAAAAGAATATGCCCAAAATATTGATACTTACAATTCTGACAGAAAGGAATTAGATAAAAAAATAACTCATGAAGCTTTACAACAAATTAGAGAAAATAATGA
This sequence comes from uncultured Flavobacteriaceae bacterium, assembly GCA_937930675.1. Lineage (GTDB taxonomy): Bacteria > Bacteroidota > Bacteroidia > Flavobacteriales > Flavobacteriaceae > Wenyingzhuangia. The sequence goes on along the minus strand of CALHCC010000024.1, from coordinate 5,078 downwards.
AGAGCAAAACAGCGCGAACGTTGTTTATTGTGAAACTTGGCATAAAGGTGTTATTGGTATTGTGGCTTCAAGGCTCATAGAAACCTACTACAAACCTACGTTGGTATTTACGAAAAGTGGTACTAAATTAGCTGCATCTGCACGATCTGTAATAGGTTTTGATATTTACAATGCTTTGGAAGCTTGTTCTGAACATATAGAACAGTTTGGAGGGCATAAATATGCTGCAGGATTAACATTAGTTCCCGAAAAATATCAGGATTTTAAAAATGCTTTTGAAAACGTGGTTAAAAATACTTTACCAAAACAATTAACTACTCCAGAAATAAGAATTGATACAGAAGTTGATTTAACAAATTTAACTCCTAAATTTTATAGAATTCTATCCCAATTTGCTCCTTTTGGACCTACCAATATGAAACCTGTTTTTAAAGCCACAGCACTTAGAGATAATGGCTACGGAAAACGCATTGGAAAAACAACAAATGATACCGATTTACCAGAACATTTACGTTTACAAATTGTGTATGGAGCCGATCAAAAAACATACAACGCTATTGGTTTTGGCATGGGAGAAAAATTAGAAGCCATTCAAAATTCAGAAAGTTTTGATGCCGTTTTTACATTAGAAGAAAATAATTGGAATGGTTATTCTTCTCTACAATTATTATTAAAAGATTTACATATTAACTAAAAAATTAAAAACTTATCTAATTTTACTTTTTAATTTGATAATAGTAGTCTTTTAGCTAGTTTGTAGAACTTAAAAAGAGAACTTGGAAATATTCAAGTTCTCTTTTTATGTTCTAGCAATTGTATTAACTCGTTTTTTATTTTAAAGTTTATCTCCAATTATCGGAATCAATTTTCTTTGTGTAAATAATATTATTGATGACAATATTAAAATAACAATCGCTGTAAAAAATAAAGCACCTCCATCACCATTTACTTCAATACCTAAATCTGTTAAATGCATCACAATGGCACCACTAATTACTCCAATGGTAATTCCGGCACCTAACCAAGCAGTTCTTTTAATTAATAATAGTATTCCTGCAATCAATTCAACAATTGCAATTCCAATTCTACCCACAGGTTCTAATCCTACTTTTGTAAAGATATAAACACTATCTGGATGAGCTGTAAGTTTAAACCTCAACGTTTGAATTAAAATAACAGCTACTACAATTCTTATGATTAAAATACTATACTTTTTCATTTTGATTTTTTTAATTAAAAAACTATATAAATTACCAGTTTACTCCTACTCCAAAAGTAAATCTAGCTCCTTCTGTACTATTGTATAAATTCAAATTTATTTTAGCAATCCCTGGCATCGTCATCCAAAAACTTCCTCCGTAAGAATTATGCCATCGTTGTGAGCTTTCGGAAGGCAACCAAACTCTACCATAATCATAACTAGCAGCAACTCCATAAGTAACAGGCAGTATAGCTGTTTTAACCTCGCTAATAGTATATCTAATGTCTGTATTCTGACTATAAGCTCTTTTTCCTGCAAAACGTTCGTTTCTAAATCCTCTTAAACCATTATTACCACCTACAAAAGCCGATTGATAAATTTGAAAATCATTACCTAAATTAAAGTGTGAGCGTATTTTACTTGCAATTACCCAATTCTCACTATCAAATAAAGGGTGTATAATTCCTAAACTAGGTTTTATATAATATAAAGAGTTTTCTTCTGATAAATTATAATCCCAACCAGAAACCAAATTAAAATGAAAACCTAGAGTTGGTAACGTCTTATTATTGTATCGCTCATAATTTAACTCTGCATTTACTCCTACAAAATCTTGAGCATCAAAATCTATAATATCATTATTATCATTTAAAAATCTATTTTCTGTTTCTTCAATCTCGTATATCTGATAAGGAATTCTTAATTTAAAAGTACTTCCTTCTAAGTTGTTCCATACAATACCTGGCGTTACACTTTTAATTTCCGTTCTTACACGATTATAATCCAATCCTAAATCATCATCTAAATTTTCTGTATTGTTACCAAACCCAAAAAAGTTATTACTAAAGTTAGAGGTTGTAAAACGTGTGTCTACTACAAAATTCCAATGATGATAATCTGTAGCAAACTCACTAGAGTGAGAAAAGTCAAACCCTTGCGTTGCTGTAAAGTATTTAAAACTGATTTTGTGACTATCTGTAAAAGGTTGTTGATTAAATTTAAAATTTACAAGTGCAAAACTAGCTCCAAAACTTAAACCATCATCTGGGTTATAAGCTACTAAAGGAAGTGTAGTAATTGTTCTATCTTTTGTTTTTTTATAATGATATGTATTTTTACTATACTCGTTTGTTAAATGTTTTCTAAATTTCCCTATAAATGTATTTTTTTTACTCTTAAAATCATGTACATGTACTGTTCTAGAGTTTTGAATATTATAGGTGTCTTTATTTTGTCCGCCTATTAATCTTAATTTGGGATTTCTACGCTTGATATTATTTACCTCATACACATCATCATCATCTAAACCATAAACCCATACTTCTTTGGTGTCTTTATTCTTAAACGTTTTAGAAAAATGTAATTTTTCTTTTTTATTATTTTTAAGATTGTAAACATTAATTGTCGTTGCTTCTTTAGTTCCAGAAATTTCAAATAAATCGTCTTTGTCTGTTCCTTTAACAATGGCAAATTTTTCCATAATTCCTTTGTACTCCAAAGCGATATCTTCAATATGGTCTCTTCTGTATTTTAAGACCGTTTTAATTTTATCTACTTTAGCATTCTTAACACTATTGGGTAATTTATCAAAGGCTTTATCTATGGTTTCATCTGTTAAATTATTTTTAATGTACGCTGCCTGCTCCATCCATACATTCACATCTTTTTCTTGTATTAAAGAAACATCCATAGGGTAAGGCTCGTCACTAAACTTAAATAAATTCCTCACCTCTTTTGTATAGGTTTGCAGCAATTTAACAGGGTCTACAAGCCTAGTTAATATTTCTAACACATTTCCATCATAACTAGAAAAAGCTTGATCTCTATCTCTTGGAATGGGTCTAAATATTTTATTTTTTCCTTCATAAAAAACAGCCCATCTCCACTGATCTACATGCCTGTCCCAGTCTCCTACCATCATATCAAACAAACGAGCTCTTACGTAATTCTCTTCATCTAATTTATTTTTTTTGCTTTTTCTTAATGCTTTAAATAAATCATCTGTACTTACAATATCATCAGGTTCTCCAAAAGAAACTACATCAGAGTGGTGTTTTTCTGGTCGTTCTTCAATCATATACAAAGCGTCTCCAAACTCATCATCATGTTCTGCTATTGCATTTTGTTTAGGTACATAAAATAATTTTGGATTGGTATGATATACACCTAACGGGCTCGATAAATCTCCTACGACAAAAGGAGTATATGGATGTGCACTAGTATAAAAATCGTATACCAGATTTTCTGTGTATGTATCTTCTAATTTATCTGTAATATATTCTTCTTTAAAAGCTACTGATTGTAAAAAACGAGTCGCACTTTTTTTAAGAGCTCTCATTACATATTGCTTTCCTTGCGGGTTTACCAATCGTAGTGATTTAGACTGATGTCCTCCTCCTTTTTTCACCAAAGACAACCCTCCATATAATGTATCTAACCATACTGTTTTTGCTTTTACAGGAATGCTATATTCTTTTCTATAATGCTCTCCCCATAAAGCTTTGTAAAACTTACCTTTTTCTGTTCTATCTTTTGTATAAATAGTTGCTTCTTTATAAGGAGTTATTTTAGAGATATCATATTTTTTATTTTTTACGATATTTTTTGCTTTAAACACAGTAGTTTCAAATACATTTTGTTGCTTACTTTTAAACACAACAGTTACTTTATCATTCTCATGAATACTTAATTTTGCATATCCATGTTCTCCATAAGAAAATCCTTTTTTATTACGCAAACGAGTAGCTGATTTTTTAGATCCAGATCCACTAACAATTTGTGGAATACCATGATTGTATAAATACTGTAAGTTATGATCGTGTCCAGAAACAAATACAATTCTTTCATGTTCTTTTGCCAAAGTAGTCACCCTTTTTACAAGCTCTGTATATTTGTACGATTGTATATCTTGAGAATTTAATCCACTTGCTTTTCTAACTGTTTGCAATACTGTTCCTAAACCGGGCAATGGAATTTTAGAACTTATAGGAAATAGATGGCTTTTTAAAGAAAAATTACCCCCATGTGTTCCCATACTCACCGTAGGATGATGCATCGCTAGTAATGTGATTTTGTTTTGACTTTTGTTTATCAGTCCTTCTAGCTCTATAAAAAACTTTTCCCTCGTTTTAATTTCATTGCATTTATCATTAATTTGTGGATGTTTATTCCAATTGGTAATATACCATTGAGAATCTATAAAAATAACATCTACTTTATCATTTAAATGTACTACTTCTAAAGGACATCCGTTTTTAGGTAAAAAAACATGTTTCCCTAAAGCCTTTTTAATATAGTCTTCTTGTTCATTTAATCCTTTAGTACCATGGTACCAATCGTGATTTCCTGGTATAAAAAACACTTGCCCTTTGTAATTTTTTACAACATCAATTTGAGCATTTAATTTATTAATTCCGTCTTCTTGTTTTTCACCTTTTTTACTTGATAAACCTTTAGGATACACATTATCTCCTAAAAAGATAACACTACTATTTTTCCCTTCTTTCTGTAGTTCTTTTTTTAAATTTTGTAAGGTTTCGTTACTATTAGGACTATTACCAGCATCACCAATTAAGTAGACATTACTTTTCTCTGTGTTTAATGTTTTATTTTTTTCCCAACTTTTAAACTGTTCGGATATTTGTTTTTTATAAGTAGCACAACTAGCGATAAAAAAAGTTAGCATTAAATAAACAACCGTTTTAGAATTAAATAATTTCATTTTTTTTAGATAAAGGGTAAGCTAAAGTAAACTTAATTTTAATATTTTTGATTAAATTTTTGAATAAACTATGAATTCTTCCATTGTAAAATCTGCCGAACTTTATGTAATTAATTATTTAAAGCAAAATTTACCCACAGGAACTACATACCATAG